>JAOQAO010000125.1 GCA_025963485.1 Bacteroidota bacterium
TACGGCCCACGGTAATATCGGATACAATGCTTCTAACCAGGTAGTATATTCACCTACAGGACCATTCACGACGCCGATCACGATAGACTCATTCGTTTATTCGATCTGCGATACGAATGCAGCGCACCTGCCAGCTCCGCTTTGCGATACGGCATGGGCGTATGTAACGATCAACTATCTGGACTCACCAAGCGTGCATCACAATCAGGCTCCGGTAGCCGTGGATGACAATGCTCAGACACACTATGGCCAGCCGGTAAATATCCCTGTCCTGCATAATGACAGCGATCCTAATGGCGATCCGATACACGTGACCACTACCGTTCTCCCTGGAGACAGTATGCCACATGACGGTACCGTAGTAGTCAACGCTGACAATACGATCACATATACACCGTTCACAGGACCGGGCAGAGGACCTAATGCCAATAACCCTGATACGTTCTACTATGTGATTTGCGATACATCATTGTATGTACCAAGCAGCCTCTGCGATACTGCGAGAGTGATCGTGACAGTACCTAACTCAGTACAGGCTGTCAACGATACTACCCTCACGGGAAATCACGTACCTGTAGTGATCTGTGTCAAGAACAATGACTACGATCCTGAGCTTGATTCCTTCTTTGTAGTAGGAACGGTACAGGGACCTTCTAATGGTACTGCTACATTTGATCCGATCACCGGATGCTATACATATACTCCTAACAACGTAGTTTGTACTGGTGATATCACTGATTCGTTCAGCTACCAGATACAGGATACACTGGGTGCGAGGGATACGGCATGGGTCTATGTACATGTCAAGTGCTGCTCAGTCACTGCTAACGATGATGTGTACAACATCCATCAGGGCGACTCGCTGGTAGCAGGTGTACTGGGCAATGATGTCCTGGATGCCAGCATACCTCACCACATCACATTCACTAATACCAGTGCACTGCATGGTACTGTGACTGTACGTGGAGACTCAGTGATCTTCAGGCCGGATAGCGGATACTGTGGTATTGCCTTGTTTGATTATGTAGTGTCTGATACTTGCGGCAGGGATACAGCCAGCGTGAGCATCAATATCACTTGTGCCAATATCCATCCTCCGGTTATCGTCAATGATACGATCAGCCTTTGTATCAACAGTGATACCCTGATCAATGTATTGCGTAATGACTACGATGTGGATAGCAACCTGATAACAGTAGATACATTCTCAACTGCAAGTCACGGTACTGTGACACTGCAAAGCGGCCAGCTGCTCTACCATCCTAACTTCAACTATGTGGGCAAAGATTCGTTCACATACAAGGCATGCGATAATGGAGTACCTAGCCTTTGCGATACAGGAACGGTCTACATAGACATACACAAGTGTACACCACCGGTTATCGTAGATACGCTTATCCATGATACTACGACGGTTTGTACACCACGCCAATTCTGTATAGACTCGATCTTCGTGGGCTCAGGATACACGGTCCACTTCGCAGGATTCTGTGATTCGGCAGATCATGGTACAGTGGTGTTGTCTTCTGATACAGTGACAGGCAACTATGGTACACTTTGCTTCACATACACACCTAGCTGTGATACAGTAGGAGGATTGACACCGTTTGTAGGCAATGACACGATGTGCCTCATCATATGTACTACCGGTTCTACAGATACATCATGTGCTACGACACATGTGGTGATCACTGTATTGCCGAAACCGCCGGTGGACTCTATCTGGGCTAATAATGATGTGAGCTATACATGCGATAAGATCGATACGATCATGGTACTTGCCAATGACGGCTTTGTCCCTGATCCGGGTAATACGCTCACAGGTACTGCGATACATATCGTGACTGCAGGTGCCAGTGCAGGATTAGCGCCTCATCTGGGTACGATACGGGTCGTGGATAGTACGATCATTTATACTCCTAACCCAAGCGAGGAAGGTACGGATACATTCAAGTATGTGATAGCTGACAATGGTACTCCTCAGCAGTTTGATACTGCTA
The DNA here is from genome assembly GCA_025963485.1 of Bacteroidota bacterium. Lineage (GTDB taxonomy): Bacteria > Bacteroidota > Bacteroidia > Chitinophagales > LD1 > UBA1941. The sequence goes on from JAOQAO010000125.1 coordinate 2,001, forward strand.
CGGTCTATGTCTACGTATGTATCATACCTACTCCGGTTGCGATCGATGACAACCAAAGCTGTAGGGATACCACTTCGCTTGTCAATACTCCGGGCATCATCAATGTGCTTGCGAATGACACATTGTTCCCTGCTATGGATACGACAGTGACGATAGCTACTAATCCGGCACACGGCCAGGTAGTGGTTAACGCTGACTTCACAGTGACCTTCACTCCGGATTCAGGATTCCATGGCAATGATAACTTCGAGTACAGCCTCTGCGAATCAGTGGGTCCGCTGACTAGCTGCGATATAGCTTCTGTTTGTATCAATGTGATCGATACAGTTACACCTTGCTTCTTCCCTAACGGCTTCTCGCCAAACGGTGACGGAGTGAACGATAACTTCACATTCCCTTGTAACGATAAATTCCCTAATGCTAACATCAAGATATTTAACAGGTGGGGTGATGTGATCTACGAAAGCGTAGGTCCTTACAAGAATGACTGGTCTGGTACTAACATGCAGGGATCTGCACTGCCAGACGGTACTTACTACTTCATCTATCAGTACAATGATGGTAGCGGCAAGTCCGAAGCAAGATTTGTAGTGCTGCACAGATAAAACAACAATTTAAAGGTTCCGGTCAGCTAAGGCCGGAACCCTATTAAAAAACGAACAGGTAAAATAAAATATCATGAAGAAAATCATCTTCTCCCTCTTATTAGCGACAGGCTTTGCTGCAGCAGTCAATGCACAGCAGGATGCAGAGTACAATATGTACATGTTCAACGGCCTGTACATCAACCCGGCCTATGCCGGTAGCCAGGATGTGGTCAGCGTGATGGGTATCTACCGCCACCAGTGGGCCGGTATGGATGGTGCGCCACGCACGGTCAATGCCAGTGTCCACTCGCCTCTGAGAAGGGAGCAGTATGCGCTGGGGCTCACTATCAGCAATGACAGGCTGGGCCTCACCAATAGCTTTAATGCTACGGGTGCGTTCGCTTACCGTATCAGGCTGAAGAAAGATAATATCCTCGCGATCGGCGTTCAGTTTGGCGCTACCTATTATCAGCAGCGCAATACGGAAGCTATCACGCCGAGCACCAATTATGATTACCTGTTTTCTGTCAATACCAACCTCTGGCTGCCAAACGTAGGCGCTGGTATCTATGCTTATGGCAAAAGGTACTTTGCCGGCTTCTCGCTACCACACATGGTTCCTTTTTCTCTCAGTGACAAATGGAGACTGGGAACAAGTGACGCTGTGGCGCACCAGTACAACTACTATTTACTGACTGCAGGATATGTATTTGGCAAGGACGCATCTATCGTCAAGGTCCGCCCTTCATTCCTGATGAAATATCAAAAAGGCCTCCCTTACGACGTGCCTAACTTTGACTTCAACCTCGGCCTCCTCTTCATAGACAGGATCTGGGTGATAGGTGGAGTGAGGACAGGTGGAGAGGCATTCAGCATCCTCGGCGACAACAAACAAACCGTAAAGCAAAAGCCTTTCAACCTCGAAGGTATCGTAGGTATCGTTCAGGCGAAGGTGACACCACAGCTGAGCGTAGGATATTCATATCAGTATAGCCTGAGCAAACTCAGGAGCTATGAGACCGGTACCCATGAGATCATGGTAGGCTATGAATTTTGGTATAACAAGAAGCGTTTTGTAACACCGCGCTTCGTCAAGTATTTCTAAGAAAAACAAACGATCTAAACCCTGTACTCTTAAATAACAAACTATGAGGTTAAAATTTATCTCGGTTCTTGCGATAACGTTGTTGCTGACATATAGCGCTACAGCCCAAAAGGCTTACGTCAGCATGGGCGATATGTATTTCAAGCAATTTGATTTCAAGATGGCATTGAAGTCATATGCAAGAGCTATCAAAAAAGACAGCAATAATACCCATGTCATACAGAATATAGCCGACAGCTATAGACTCATGAATGACTGGACCAATGCTGAGCCATGGTATGCCAAATTAGCCACATCTTCCACAGCGTCTCCGCTCAATAAAATGTATTATGCAGAATCGCTGCGCTCCAATCAGAAGTACTCTGAGGCAAAGATCGCGTACAAGAGTTACATGGCCTCAGTACCAAGCGATGCCAGTGTAAAGGACAGGCTGGCTGGTATAGACAAGGTGTCGGAACTCAGCAAAGATCGTGGCCTATATACCGTAGAAGACATGGAGATCAATTCACCATTGTCAGATTTCGGTCCGGCATTTTACACTAATGGAGAGATGTTTTTCTGCTCAAATCGCCAGCCGCTTGGCAGGGTTCGCATCGAGGACAATTGGACAGGAGCTAACTTCCTCCAAGTGTACCAGGCGAAACCTGACGCAAACGGAAATATCACTTCGGCAGAGCTGATGAAAGGCCGCACGGTCAATGGCAAATATCATGAAGGACCGGTAGTCTATAATGAGAAGCTGCAGGAATTATATATCACACGCAGCAATTATAAGAAAGCAAGGGCTTTCACGAGTAGTGATAAAACGGTTAAACTTAAATTGTATCGTCTCGTTTACCTGCCTAACGAAAACAGGTGGGGCGATCAACTTATCGAAGCAGTACCATTCAATGACCGCGAATATTCTGTCGGGCACGCGGCTCTGACTGCTGATGGCCAGACACTGTATTTCGCAAGCGACAAGCCGGGCGGATACGGTGGAGTGGATATTTACAAATCGCTCAGGGACCAATCAGGCAACTGGGCTGCTCCCATCAATCTCGGACCATCTATCAATACATCTGGTGATGAAATGTTCCCTTTTGTATCTAATGACGGTACTTTATACTTCTCATCAAACGGTCACCTGGGACTCGGAGGACTCGATGTATTCTCTACGTCTCCTACCACTACTAAGGAAGGGTGGACAGCACCTGAGAATCTCGGATTCCCGATCAATACAAACAAAGACGATTTCAACTTCATCATCGACAAGGACAATAAGAATGGCTACTTTGCTTCAAACAGGGATGGAGGCAAAGGTGATGACGATATCTATAAGTTTATAAAGAAGGGTATCACCATCTGTGGCCTGGTATATGACGCCAAGACAAATGATCCTATCGAAGGTTCTAAGGTCGTCATGTATGAAGTAAAAGATGAAAGAGGCAACAAGCTGACCAATAAAGATGGTAACTTCTGTTTCTCAGGTACGCCAAAAAGGGTCTACAAATTTGTAGCTACCAAGGCTGGCTACCTGCCTAACGAGGTCACTGTCGAAACAGATGACAAACCAGTAACTGTCAAAATACCGCTGGTCAAAGAAGGTGGTATCAACCTCGAAGTACTGGTACTCGACAAGAAGACCAGAGAGCCAATAGATATGGCCAATGTGAAGCTGATCAATACAGCTACCAACAAGGAAGAAAAGCAACAGACCAATCCTGATGGAAAGGCATTCTACAGCCTCGAGCCTAATGCGACTTATCGTATAGAAGGTTCTAAAGACCTGCCGGATCCTGATTACAAATACCTGACAGTATCGACTACCACCTCTACAGTAGGAAAGGTACCGCCGGCTACTATCTATGTCACGCTGGAGTTGGAGAGGGTGAAAAGAGGTGTGGCTATCAAGGTGGAGAACATCTACTATGACCTCGACAAGTGGTTCATCAGGCCGGATGCAGCCAAAGAACTCGACAAACTCGTGAAACTCCTCCAGGATAACCCTACTATGGAGATAGAGCTCAGTTCACACACGGATTGCCGCGCTACTATCAAATACAACGCAACCCTCTCTGGCAAACGTGCTGAATCTGCGGTACAATATATCGCATCGAAGGGCGTATCTCAGAGCAGGATGGTCGCTGCCGGATACGGTGAGAGCCGCCTGGTCAATAAATGTGCCTGCGAAGGAACTGTGATCGTGCCATGTACTGATGATCAACATCAGGAGAACAGGCGTACGGAGTTTAAGATCCTCAAGTTCTAATGCTTGATACGACTATATTTAAAAGGGGCTTTACAGCCCCTTTTTTAGTTTCATTTAGTTCTGTTTCACTATTTTTGAGAGGAATGAACGTCTGTCGGAAAATATGCGTGATCTGTGCTATCCTGTGGAGCTTTGCAGCTAATGCTGTCAACACTGACACAAGAAGCGATTCCATAGACATCACACACACGGACCTGCACATCGACGTATCGGCATTCAATGCTAAAGTGCTCTATGGCCATGCAGATATTTCTTTCAAGGCCAGGGTCAATAACGTAAACTATATACGCCTGGACTTACTGCAGCTGACGGTGGATTCTGTGAAAGCCGGCGGGAATATACTGGCCTATGGATATAATGATTCGCTGGTCTCTGTCACGCTTCCTGCATCGCTGAGCATCAACCAGCAGCAAACAGTTTCTGTCTTTTATCATGGCACGCCTATCCAGCCGCCGGGAGACTTTGGCGGCTTCTATTGGGACAATACTTATGCTTTCAATATCGGCGTGAGTTTTCTCGCCAACCCGCATAATTTTGGTAAGGTATGGTTTCCCTGCTTTGACAATTTCGTAGAGCGCTGCACCTTTCATTTTGCCATTACGACCGACTCTACCCGCAGCGCATTTTGCAATGGATATGCAGATAGCAATGCGGTCAACACCAATGGTACAAGAGTATGGTACTGGAGTATGCCTGATGAGATACCATCATATCTTGCTTCTATGAGTGTCGCAGATTATGCTGCAGTGCATGATTCGTACAGTGGCCTCAATGGCACTTTGCCGATCCTGCTCGTGGCACGCCCATCTGATACGACTAGCCTGAAGGCTTCATTTGTACATTTGAAAAATGCGCTGTCGATCTTTGAGAGCCGGTTTGGCCCGTATGAATTTAACAGGGTCGGCTATTGCGTCGTGCCTTTCACAGCCGGTGCTATGGAGCATGCGACAAACATCTCGTATATGCGCGCACTCGTCAATGGCAACACGCAATATGAGAGTACCATGGCTCACGAATTGTCTCATCACTGGTTTGGTGATCTGGCGACCTGCGACAATGAAGGCGATATGTGGCTGAATGAAGGATGGGCGAGCTATTGCGAGAATATATTTTATGAAGGTATGTACGGCGAGGGCAAATATAAACAGGAGGTAAGAATCAATCACGAGAAGGTCATCCATCTCGCACATGTAGATGACAGCGCCTATTGGGCGCCGTCGCCTATGCCGGGTTCGCTCACATATAGCGCTGGCAGTGTGTATGAGAAAGGGGCCGACAGAGTGCATACACTTCGCGGCTATATGGGAGACTCTCTGTTTTTCCACTGCATCACGAGCTACCTGCAATACTACAAGCTAAAGGATGTCAATAGCTATAAAATGCGTGACTATCTCAGGACCTGCAGTGGTTTGAATAACATTGACGACTTTTTTGCCGATTGGATATTTGATGGCGGCTTTCCTGATTTCTCGATAGAGGATAAGAAGATCACAAATAATGGCGGCACATATAGTGTCGGTATCTCGATCAGGCAGCGCTCTGACCACACTTCGCATTTGTTTAATAATGTACCGCTGCAGATAGCTTATTTTGATTCTGCCGGAAATAAAACGGTTATGACAACCAGTGTAAGTGGCAGCTGTACTCAGTACTTTGCTTCATTGCCATTTTATCCGGCGTACGTCGCGCTGGACTTTGATGAAAAGCTCAGTGATGCAGTGACCGACCAATGGATGAAAATAGCCGGTGTCAATCGCACGTTTGATTTTGGCGTAGCCAAAATGACGGTCGATCTGAGTCAAAGCCTTGACTCCTCCCTGCTGCGTATAGAGCACCACTGGGTAGCGCCCGATGTGTCTAAAAATAACATACCAGGCCTCCACCTGTCAGATTACAGGTATTGGAATGTCGATGGAATTTTTGCAGATGGCTTCGCGGCCTCAGCTACGATCAGTTATAACGGCACCATGAATCCAACCGGCTATCTGGATAATACCTTTATCACCAATAGCGAGGACAGCCTAGTGATGATGTACCGTCCTGATGCGCAGAGTATGTGGCAAATAGAAAATAATGTAGTGTTCAACAGGGGAAATCTACAAGACAAACAGGGCACCGTGATGATCAATGACCTTCAGAAAGGGCAATATGCATTAGCGATTTATGATGCGGGCAGAGTGGATTCACCACAGGCGGCCTCTGGCTGCTATCCGCTATTGGTAGCAGATATAGCCCCTTCTATAAAGGAGTTTAGAGCTTATCCGAACCCGGTTCAGAGTGGAAAGCTAACTATAGAGATAGCGGATAAGGAAGCCTATGTGAAATGCACAATGGTCAATATGATAGGTGAGATGGTCATGGAGCGGGCGATCAGGGCGGGCCAGGAGAAATTTGATATCTATATGAATGGACTGGCGAGGGGACCATATGTGATAAGCCTGATAGATAAGGACGGCAGGAGGATTTCAAAAACAATACAAAAGGTAAATTAGAATGGATAAAGTAATAGTGCTCGGTGCGGGAACGATGGGTAATGGTATTGCGCATGTTTTTGCGATGAATGGCTATAGTGTGAAGCTGGTAGATGTCAAACAGGAGGCCCTCGATAAAGCGATCAATACAATAACTAAAAACCTGGACCGCATGGTCGCAAAAGGAGGCATAGATGAAGCAAAGAAGAATGAGACGCTGAAAAACCTGACTATACAAACTGATCTCGCCGCAGCATGCGCTGATGCGACTCTGGTAGTGGAGGCCGCTACTGAGAATATAGACCTCAAACTAAAAATATTCAAACAGCTGGATGAGGTCAGTCCTCCGGATGCTATACTCGCTACCAATACCAGCTCGATCTCTATCACCCGCATTGCTGCCGTGACCCGCAGGGCCGATAAGGTCATTGGTATGCACTTTATGAATCCGGTGCCGGTCATGAAGCTGATCGAAGTGATACGCGGCTATGCTACCTCTGATGAGGTGACAAAGAAAATAATGGAATTATCCATAAAACTCGGTAAAGTGCCTGTGGAAGTAAACGATTATCCAGGCTTTGTAGCAAACCGGATACTGATGCCAATGATCAATGAGGCTATCTACTCGCTGTATGAAAATGTAGCTGGAGTATCGGAGATAGATACGGTGATGAAGCTCGGTATGGCGCACCCCATGGGGCCGCTGCAGTTAGCGGACTTTATAGGTCTGGATGTATGCGTGGCCATCCTGCGCGTGCTGCATGATGGATTTGGTAATCCCAAGTATGCACCGTGCCCGTTATTGGTGAATATGGTCACAGCAGGTTACCTGGGCGCTAAGAGCGGAGAAGGATTCTATAAATATACGAGTGGATCGAAAGATGTAGTCGTGTCACCGATGTTTTTGAAAAAGTAAAGAGGAAGGATGCCTTTCTTGATAGTAAGCTTAAATATGCTTACTTTTAAAAACATAGGATACGAACATTTTGCATACGAGTCCGTATTGATATATATAAAAGTATATAAACACAACTATAAGAACCCCAATGAGGAAAGCCCTGACCATATTTCTTTTGCTATGGGGTAGCATGGCAGCTTTTGCACAGTCCAAGGACTTTCAGTACTATAAATCATTAGGTACTGTGCAGTACTATGAGCGCAATTTCCTTGAAGCCATCTTTAATCTTCAGCAGGCAGCAGCCCTCAAACCTGCTGATAAGGATGTGGCTAATTTTCTACGCATGAGTTATGACTCAGTAGGGTCTAAAGACCTCGCCGGCAAGACGCGCATGAAGATCGAGAAATTCAGCGATGCACCTATACAAAGAAGGCCGACCGTACAGCCTCCGAGCATAGAGGATAATCCTCCGACCACACAAAAGAAGAAAGATAAGTACGTAGAGCGGCCCAAGAGCAAGCTACCCTCGGAGCTCACCAACGATATACGCCAGTTGGGGGATTACTTCATGGATAGAGAGAGCTATGACTCCGCAGTGGTCTGCTATAAACAATACCTGAGCATACGGCCCGGCGATAGCAGCGTCCAATACTATATGGCGACCGCTTTGTACTACCTCAAAAGGTATGATGAAGCCATCGAAACATATGAGGCAGTTCTGAATAAGGAGCCAAGACGAGCAGATATATATAACTGGATAGGCGTATGCGATTTCCAGATGGGTAATTATCTCGCTGCCCGTGATAACTTCAAGCAGTGTATCAAATACGACAAAGAATATAACCTCGCTTATTTCAATCTGGGCAAAACACAGTATGAACTCGAGGACTACAGCAATGCAGCGAAAAACCTGGAGCATGCGCTGGAGCTGATGCCAAAAGACAAGGACATCATACGAATGCTGGCTGACATATACTATATGTCATCGGAATGGGATAAAGCGAAAAAAATGTATGAGCTGTTCTATCCTGACAACAAGAGAAATGAGCGCGTCAATTATCGCCTTGGAGATATGTGCCTGAGGGCCGGTCAGTGGAATAATGCTATCACCTACCTCGAGACCTTCCTGGATAAGGCTCCCAATAATGCCGATGGTCTCCGCAAGATGGGTATCGCCTACTACAATACAGAGAAGTATACTTTTGCTATCGAATATTTTGAGAAGGCATCCAAGACGCTGTGGGATGATAAAGAGCTGATGCTATATGTGGCTATCGCAGCCAATAAACTGGGCAACTATCAGAAGGCTGTAGACTTTGGCAATCGCGCTGTAGCGCTGGACAATCGCTTTGGCCGTGCTTATTACCAGCTCGCTGTAGCATATAAAGGCCTCGGTCAGCGTAAACTGGCCAAGACGAATATGGCCAAGGCAAAAGACATAGACAGCAATAATATCACGCTGATACCGGCTGAGTGATCACATCTTTTCCGGTACTTCTATTCCCAATAGTTTCATTCCTTTTTTGATCGTATCTCCTGTCACTTTTGAGATGAGTATACGAAGGTTTTTCTCTTCCTGTGTAGGCGCTGTGAGGATAGGCACCTCGTTATAAAACTTATTATACAGCTTGGCGAGATTGTAGACATAGTTGGCTATTTCTGCCGGATCATATTTGTCTGCCGCTGCCAGTAGCACAGTTGGATATTCAAACAACTGCAGGATCAGCTCGCGCTCGGTACTGTGAAGGGTTGTCGTCGTGTCTATCGACACAAGCGTACCAGTATATTTGCGAATGAGCGACCTGATACGTGCATGCGAATACTGGATAAAAGGACCAGTGTGGCCGTGAAAATCTATCGACTCCTCCGGATTGAAAATGATCTTCTTGTATGGATTGACACGGAGAATGAAATACTTCAACGCACCTAATCCGATGGTCTTGTACAAAGCATTTGCTTCCTCAGCAGAGAACCCTGATGTTTTACCCAGTTCCTTCGTTTTTTCTTCTGCTATTTGCAGGACCTCTGCGATCATATCATCTGCATCCGCTGTCTTTCCCTCACGGGATTTGAAACGACCTGTAGGTGACTCGACGAGGGAGTAGGAGAGATGGTGTATGCCGTCAGCCCACGATTTGCCCAGCTTCTGCAGGCATAGCTTGAGCACCTTGAAATGATAGTCCTGTTCATTGGCCACCACGTAGATCATCTTGTCCATGTGGTATTCATTGTAGCGTACATCAGCGGTACCCAGATCCTGGGTCATGTATATAGATGTACCATCGCTGCGTAGCAATATCTTCTCATCGAGGCCATCGGGAGTGAGGTCTATCGCTACAGCACCATCAGGGCGCTTGTAGAAAACGCCTTTAGCCAAACCTTCATCTATGATGTCTTTACCCAGTGTATAGGTCTGCGATTCGTAATAGTCTTTGTCGAATGACACACCCATCATGTCATAAGTGACCTGATAGCCTGCATATACCCAGCCGTTCATTTTCTTCCAGAGGGCGATAGTTGCTTCATCTCCAGCCTCCCATTTGAGTAGCAGGTCCTTCGCCTTCGCAAATATCTCCGTCTCCTGTTCTGCTACTTCTTTCTCTTTGCCTATCGTTTTATACACGTCCTGATCTGCAGGTACATTGTATTTAGCGCGCAGTTGCTCGGTCACTATCTGCCCGAAAAGTACATAGTAGTCGCCTATCAGGTGGTCGCCCTTGATACCTGTCGACTCAGGTGTAGCGCCGTTGCCGCGCTCGATGTAGGCTGCCATAGATTTGCAAATGGCGATACCGCGATCATTGTAGATACTGACAGTCGTGACGTCATAACCATTTGCTTTGAGTATCTCAGTAGTGGAATAGCCAAGCAGCATATTGCGCACGTGGCCAATGTGAAGTGGCTTATTAGTATTAGGGCTGCAATATTCGAGTAGCACCTTCTTGCCATTAGGAGGGAAAGCAATAAAGTCATTCTTATCCAGATCCTGCAACCTCTCTGCCCAGAAC
>JAOQAO010000141.1 GCA_025963485.1 Bacteroidota bacterium
ACATGGCATCAAAATGAAAGCTGCGGTGGCGGTACAACGAAAACTACTTGAGCTGATATATACCCTTTGGAAAAAGGAAGAAATGTATGATCCGGATTACCTTAAAAAGTTAGAGCAACCTCAAGAGGCTGCTCTAAAGGAGATAGCTTAAAGCTTCTCTAATGAAATAAAATTACGAAATCCTTGAAATATAACACAGAATCTAAAGGGAGAGGGAAGAACCTACTGGGTGAAAATCAGTCTCTTACATGCAAAAACTTCGCATGCAAATCGAGAATTAAAAAAGGCAAGAGAATACATGAATCTCTTCGCAATGTATCAATCCCGATAGCTATCGGGACCTTCAGCGCAGGACTGTTTCATTCTCCATTCGGAACTTATAAATAGCGGTACAATAGACTGACTTTCAACCCGCAGGTTCTTCCCTCGCCCCTTCAGGGAGAGGGAAGATGCCGAAGGCAGATGCCTGCCCTGTGGGGGTGAGGGCTGTCTCGCGACAGCAATGTATTAAAGCCCTCTTCACCGTGTCTCGGCTCAGCCGATGAGGGGGTTTGGGGGTAGTCATCAGCACAAACCCCGCACATTTCAGACATTGACCTGCGCGCAAAACTCCTAATAACACCCTGACTTTCAGACCACAGGTTCTTCCCTCTCCTTCGGAGAGGGAAGATGCCGAAGGCAGATGGGTGAGGACTTTCTGCATTTACTCCTCATATTATTGAAATTGTGGAGAAATAACCTATCTTCGCAGTCCAATTTTTTTAATCACTAAAAGCAGACAAACATGCTAGGACAGTACGAAACTACTTTCATCCTCACCCCGGTCTTGTCGGAAGACGAGGCCAAAAAGGCGATCAACAATTATGTTGAACTCCTGAAAAACCAAGGGGCAGAGATCATCCACCAGGAACACTGGGGGCTGAAGAACCTCAGGTACCCTATTCAGAAAAAGACTACGGGTATCTATCACCTCGTCGAGTACAAGAGCGAGCCTAAGGCCGTCGATACACTCGAGATCGCATTCCGCCGTGATGAGTCGGTACTCCGCTATCTGACCGTAAGGTTGGACAAGTATGCGGTCAAGTACAACGACGACAAGCGTGCAGGACTCGTAGGCAGGGGCAAAAAAGTTCAATCACCTAAAAAAGAGGAGGCAGCATAATGAGCAAGAGCGCACAAGACACCATCAAGTATCTGACATCGCCTAAAATAGGCCTGATCAAGAAGAAATACTGCCGCTTCAAAAAGAACGGTATCAAGTACATCGACTACAAAGATCCTGAGTACCTGCTGAGCTTCATCAATGAGCAGGGCAAGATCACTCCACGCAGGTTCACGGGCAACTCGCTCAAGTTCCAGCGCAAGGTAGCACAAGCCATCAAGCGTGCACGCCACCTCGCGTTAATGCCTTACGTAGCTGACTTATTGAAGTAATTGATCAACACTCAAAAGAAAAAGAAATGGAAATCATATTAAAGAAAGACGTAGAGAAACTGGGATACGCTGATGACCTCGTGACCGTCAAGGCAGGCTTCGCGCTCAATTTCCTCATACCTCAGGGCAAGGCAGTGATCGCCAGCGACTCAAACCGCCGCTCACTCGCAGAGGTCCTCAAGCAGAAAGAAAAGAAAGAAGCCAAGCTCGTAGCGCAGATCAACGACGTAAAGGCCCGCCTCGAGTCGGCCAAGCTCACTATCGGCGCCAAGGTAGGTACTACTGACAAGATCTTCGGATCGGTCACAGCCTACCACGTAGCAGAAGCCATCAAGAAGGCAGTAGACATCGAAGTAGACCGCCGTAAAATACACATCGTAGAAGGTGAAGTAAAGACACTGGGTACATACACTGCAGAGGTAGGCCTCGGCAAAGAGCACAAAGTGACTGTCACTTTCGAAGTAGTCTCTGAATAAGCAATACAGACACACACCGATATTACAAGCCCTCTCCGGAGGGCTTTTTTTGTGCCTGTATGTGTGGCGTCCGGGCGGGCTATGCGTGGCTGCGCTTCGCTCCGGTGCTGCACACTTCGGCTATCGCCTCACCACTACCATCCCTGACGCAAAACAGCCAACCTCCTCAAGGCTTTCCGACTGATAAAACATATAAATTAAATTAAACTATTTGTCGCTATCCACATATCCCCCTATATTGGTGGCATAATCATCAACAACCATGTTCGAGCAGACCTTCAAAAACATCGACGACATCCTACACAAAGACGCCGGATGCAGCAGCGAACTAGACTACGTAGAGCAGACCTCATGGGTCCTCTTCCTCAAATACCTCGACGACCTCGAGCATGATCGCCGTACCAAGGCCGAGCTCGCCAGCAAAACATACACCGACCTCATCTCACCCTCCTACCGCTGGGAGGCATGGGCCGCGCCCAAAGGCAAAGACGGCAAGATAGACCATCACAAAGCCCTCACCGGAGATGACCTGAAAGACTTCGTAGACCTCAAGCTATTCCCTTATCTCAAAAAGTTCCGCACTGACGCAGAGTCTGCCGATACCCTGGAGTACAAGATCGGCGAGATATTCAGCGAACTCAAAAACAAGATCCAGAGCGGATACAATATGCGCGAGGTCATCAACCGCATCGACGAGCTCCGCTTCCGCACCCATGCAGAGAAGCATGAGATGAGCCACCTCTATGAGGATAAGATCAAGAACATGGGCAATGCCGGCCGCAACGGCGGCGAGTACTATACTCCACGTCCCCTCATTCGTACTATAGTGAAGATCGTCGATCCTAAAATAGGGGAGACCATATATGATGGAGCAGCAGGTTCGGCAGGTTTTCTTTGCGAAGCGTTCGATTATCTCAAGGAGAAAAACAAAAACCGCGGTACCAAAGAGGACAAGATCCTTCAGACTAAAACCTTCTATGGCAAGGAGAAAAAATCCCTCGCCTACATCATCGGCATTATGAATATGATACTGCACGGCGTCGACGCACCCAATATCATTCATACCAATACCCTCTCGGAGAATCTCTCCGACATACAGGAGCGAGACCGTCACGACGTCATCCTCGCCAATCCTCCCTTTGGAGGCAAGGAGCGCGCCGAGGTACAGGAGAACTTTGACATCCGCACTGGCGAGACCGCATCGCTCTTCATGCAGCATTTTATCAAGATACTCCGCGCAGGCGGCAGGGCAGGAGTGGTGATCAAAAACACCTTCCTCAGCAATACTGATAATGCCTCCGTCAGCCTGCGTAAGCTGCTCCTCGAGAGCTGCAATCTCCACACCGTACTCGATCTCCCCGGCGGCACCTTCACCGGTGCAGGAGTCAAGACGGTTGTACTTTTCTTCGACAAAGGCACCCCTACCAAAAAGGTCTGGTACTACCAGCTCAACCTCGACCGCAACCTCGGCAAAACAAACGCCCTGAATGAAAGCGACCTCGCCGACTTCGTCAAGCTACAGGCGACAAAAGCCAGCAGCGGAAACAGCTGGACGCTAAAAATAGCCGACGTCCCTACCGATACCTTCGATCTCAGCGCCAAGAATCCAAATAGAAAAGAAGAAGCTGTCCTCCGTGAGCCGCAGGAGATAGTGGAAGAGATGCAGGCACTTGATGAAGAAAGCTCAGTTATTCTTAACTCCATACTTGGACTTATATGAAGAAAGGATGGGAGGTAAAAAAATTGCATGAAGTTGTAAGTTTTCAAAGAGGACTTACATACTCAAAAAAAGATGAAGTTGATTTCTCGTCAAATATAGTATTGCGATCGAACAATATAGATTCACCTACAAATCAACTTAATCTGACAGAATTAAGGTATATATCTGATGAAATAAAGGTGTCTACCGAAAAAAAGGTTAGGAAAGGTTCCTTAATTATTTGTACAGCGAATGGCAGTAAATCTCATTTGGGTAAAGTAGCCCTAATTGATGATGATTATGGTTACGCTTTTGGTGGATTCATGGGACAACTAACTCCTACTCGGGATTTAGATTCGAAATATTTGTTTCTCGTATTTAATTCAGAAGAATATAAACTTCATATTAGTCAGCTTTCCGACGGGGTTAATATTAATAATCTCAAATTTGATGATCTAAAAGACTTTTCTTTTCCCGTTCCGAAATTATCAGAGCAACAACTTGTCGTCTCCATTCTCGACGAAACTTTCACCGCCATAGACAAAGCCAAACAAAACGCCCAGCGCAACCTTCAAAATGCCAAAGAGCTTTTTGAAAGTTATTTGGAAGATCTATTCTCACATACTGCTAGAGATTGGCAAGAAAAAAAGCTTGGAGAAATTACGACTAAAATAGGAAGTGGAGCTACTCCGCGAGGCGGTAATGAATCGTATAAACAAGAGGGCATTTCCTTGATTAGAAGTATGAACGTTCATGACAGATATTTCAGAGAAAAAAATCTGGCATTTATTGACGATGCACAAGCTAAGGACTTGAACAATGTAACATTGCAGGAAGATGATGTGTTATTGAATATTACGGGAGCCTCGGTGACAAGATGTTGCGTTATACCAAAAGAATATTTACCGGCGAGAGTAAATCAGCATGTTTCTATTATAAGGCCACAAAAGGAAATTATAAATCCATACTTCCTAAACCTACTGCTTACTTCTAAATTTTATAAAGACCAATTAATAGCTACCGGCGAATTGGGTGCCACAAGACAAGCAATTACGAAAGCACAATTAGAAGACTTCACAATTCGTTATCCTAAATTGCCTAAGCAATTAGAGATTATTAAAAAGCTGGATGCTCTCTCAGCGCAATGCAAAAAACTCGAAGCCATCTATCAGAAAAAAATAGACGACCTCGACGAGCTCAAAAAAGTAATACTTCAAAAGGCGTTCAGCGGTGAATTAAAATCAAATGATAGTAAGGTTCTGATTCCAACACCTAAAAAAGGTAATCCTCGCCCTCCTTCTGTCAAAATGGCAAGAGAAGCCAAACCTACGGTAACACTTCCCAAACGCAAGCCTCAAAAATCCTAACGCAACCGAACCCATCCGTACTTTTCATATATTTATTCAAAGTCCCACACCGGCCCCATGAACGAAGCGGAAACCAGAGCAGAACTCATAGACCCCAAACTCCGCGAAAACGGTTGGGACAGCCGCGCCAATCCCGGCGTCAAGATCCACCGTGAGTACATCATCGCCCCCGGCAAAATAAAAACAGACGGCAGACGTGAGAAAGCCGTTATAGCCGATTACGTACTAGCTTATAAAGGAGTCAAGCTCGCAGTCGTCGAAGCCAAAAGTGAAGAACTCCACGTCAGTGAAGGCGTCGGTCAGGCCAAAGGCTACGCCCTAAAACTAAAACTCGACCACTCATACGCCGCCAACGGTAAAGAGATCTACTACATGGATCTCGACAGTGCCACAGAGCACGAGGTTGACGACTTCCACACCCCCGACGAACTCTGGCAAAAGACCTTCCCCGAATCCAACCAGTGGCAAGACGATTTCAATGAACTCCCATACGAAGACAATAGCGGCTCTAAGCCTGCCCGTTTCTATCAGGATATCGCTATCGAGAAAACGATGGAGGCCATCGCAAATAAGAAAAACCGCATCCTCCTCACCCTCGCCACCGGCACCGGGAAAACATTTATCGCCTTTCAGATAGCATGGAAGCTCTTTTACACCCGCTGGAATCTCGCCTATGACGGCAGCCGCAGGCCGCGCATACTTTTCCTGGCAGATAGGAATATCCTCGCTAATCAGGCATTCAACGCCTTCACCGCTTTCCCCGACGATTGCCTTATTCGTATCAAACCGAGCGAGATCAAAAAAACAGGAAATGTACCTACCAATGGCAGCATCTTCTTTACCATATTCCAAACCTTCATGAGTGGCAAGGATAAGAAGGGCGATCCCGTGCCATATTTCGGGCAGTATCCTCCTGACTATTTTGACCTCATTATCATCGACGAGTGCCACCGCGGCGGCGCCAATGATGAGAGCAACTGGCGCGGCATCCTCGAGTACTTCTCCCCCGCAGTTCAGCTCGGCCTTACCGCCACACCCAAGCGCAAAGAAAACACAGACACTTATAAATATTTCGGCGAGCCTGTCTACATCTACTCACTCAAAGACGGTATCAACGATGGCTTCCTCACACCATTCAAGGTGAAGCAGATCACCACCTCGCTCGACACCTACACGTATGACAGTGATGATAAACTCGTAGAAGGTGAGATAGAAGAAGGTCGGACATACAAGGAGTCAGATTTCAACCGCATCATAGAGATCAAAGAGCGCGAGAAAAAGCGCGTAAAGGTTTTCATGGACCTGATAGATCAGAAAGAGAAGACCCTCGTCTTCTGTGCCAATCAGGAGCATGCCGCCGCTGTCCGCGACCTCATCAATCAGTATGCGCGAAGCCGCGACCCGCATTACTGCGTCCGTGTCACTGCCAATGACGGCGAGATGGGCGAGCAGTATCTCCGCGACTTTCAGAATAATGACAAGACCATCCCGACGATTCTCACGACATCGCAGAAGCTATCGACTGGAGTAGATGCCCGCAATATTCGGAACATCATCCTTATGCGCCCCGTCAATAATATTATTGAGTTCAAGCAGATAGTAGGTCGTGGCACCCGCCTTTTTGATGGTAAGTACTTCTTTACCCTTTATGATTTTGTCAACGCCAGCGCCCGCTTCAAAGATCCCGAATGGGATGGTGAGCCGGTAGAACCAGATGCTACCGTTTATACACCCACAGAAGATGTAGAACCAATCATAGTAAGGGAACCCGACCCCGATATGGAAAAGAAAAAAAAGATCAAAGTCAAACTCCGTAATGGCAAAGAGCACGAGATCACACACACGGTCACCACTTCTTTCTTTAATGCCGCCGGCCAGCCAATCACCGCACAGGAATTTCTGAATCTGCTTTACGGCAAACTACCAGAACTATTCACCAGCGAGGAAGACCTGCGCCGCATCTGGTCCATTCCATCCACTCGTGCTACGCTTCTCAAAAACCTCGACGAAGCAGGCTTCGGTCCCGATGAATTATCCAGCCTTCAGAAATTGATAGACGCCGAGCGCAGCGACCTGTTTGATGTACTGGAGTACGTCGCCTTCTCCGAGAAACCACTGACGCGCGAAACGCGCGTAGGAAACGCTCAACAGAATATCTTTGCCCTGCTGGACAAAGATCAAAAAGAATTCCTCGAATTCGTCCTCAGCAAATACATAGAAACTGGAGTAGAAGAATTGGAGCAGGAAAAACTCCCCCATCTCCTTGAACTAAAATATCAAGCTGTCAGTGACGCCGCTGAGAAGCTAGGGGGAGTTACAAAGGTCCGCGACCTCTTCATCGGTTTCCAGAAATTTTTGTACGAGCGTAAAGCGAGCTAAATACAACCTATATATCAGCGGAGGCTGCATACCCCGCTATCCGTAGATGAAATCAAAAAAGATGGAGGGCTTATATTAAAGCGTATTAATCCAATCCCTTTACCAGATCGCTCAAATTAATCTCTAAAGCATGGCTTAACCTGTAAGCCATACCTAACGTTATGTCCTGGCCTTTGTCCTTATCCTTCAGTTTGGCAAAGATATTTCTGATAGTCGACTCACTACATCCCGAAACCTGAGCTAAATGCACATTATTGCCTCCAAATTTCTCCTGATGGAGAGCATATAGACGCTTAGTCACCTCTATCTTAAAACGCAACACCTCCTTATCCATTCGTTAAAGGAACTGAACAAGGTGTCGTAGACGAATTATTTTAATCGCATTATAATGCGATTTATTGTTATTTTTGTTTTATGAACCCTGTCATAAAAATCTTGATCATCGATGACGACCCGCAGATGAGGGCGCTGACTAGGGCCTCGCTGCTGCGGTATGCACCAGATTCCCTATGGGATATGGTGGAGTTTCCCGACGGTGCACAGGGGCTGGATCATATCGTAGCGGCCCATCCCCTGCCGGATATCATCCTGCTGGATATCCATATGTCGGTCATGGACGGCATCGCGTTTCTGAGGGCTTATGAGCAGCTGGCACTGCCGGAGCGCGGGCCGGATATCTATATCCTGTCTACCGTAGCAGGGGAGTGGAGCGGTCCGGGCACCTTCCCGCAGATAGTCAGGAGCTTTTTTGAGAAGCCATTGACAGCAGACCATGTCCATGAGATGATACAGAATTACCGCTTGCGGCTTTGTTCATAGGGCGCGAGGTAGAAGCCGCCCTATCTCCGGGCTGCCCACCCAAGGGGCAGCCCTTTTTTTTCCGACCCCGTCATTGCGAGAGCTTTTCTCCTATGAAAGATAAACATGATAAAAGTCGTACGCAGCATCCTGTGGAAAGCAATCTGTATCTCAAGACATAGAGGTAGCCAGTAGTGCAGCACGGGCAGACCTTTATCGCACGTTCCGGATTGCTTC
Organism: Bacteroidota bacterium; assembly: GCA_025963485.1. Taxonomy (GTDB): domain Bacteria; phylum Bacteroidota; class Bacteroidia; order Chitinophagales; family LD1; genus UBA1941. The sequence goes on from JAOQAO010000141.1 coordinate 8,391, forward strand.
GTCGGCAGAGCCTCCTCGCAATGACGAGAACCCTCCCACAGGCCGCTCCTATGGAGCTATAGACCGCTGTTTCTATTTGCTACAAACAGGTCAACCCCTGACGGGGTTTAAATGCGATCCCGTTCCTCGCGCATCCAGCGAGTGTGAGTCATTATGCGGCTTCCAGCCGATTCCTTTGGAGAATCACAATACAAAGCCCAACGTCATTGCATCTCGGCTCAGCCGAGATCTCCCATAAAAAGTAAACATGATAAAAGTCGTGCGCAGCATCCTGTGAAAAGCAATCTGTATATCAAAACACAGAGGTAGCCAGCAGTGAAATATGGACAGACCATTATAGCACATTCCGGATTGCTTCGTCGGCAGAGCCTCCTCGCGATGACGAGAACCCACCTCCCACAAGCCGCTCCTAAGGAGCTATAGACAGCTGTTTCTATTTGCTACAAACAGTTCACCCCTCCGACGCAGCGCTGTTTCATTCTCAATTCGGAACTTATAAATAGCGGTACAATAAACTGACTTTCAAGTCGCAGGTTCTTTCCTCGCCCTTTAGGGAGAGGGAAGATGCCGAAGGCAGATGGGTGAGGGCTGTCTGGCGACAGCAATGTATTTGTAAGCACAAAATACGAGAATGAAACACCCCTGCCCCCCTGACGGGGTTTAAATGCGATCATGACCTAACGGCTGTTTCCCGGATGCTGTTTCAAACCAAAAGCGACTGGCTTCTACACACCCACTCACAGCGCCGTCCCTGCGCTCAAACTTTTCTGGCATAAAAGCCGTACCTTAGTACTGCCCGGATATATAAAATCATAAGCTACGATCATGGATACCAAAAAACTGGATAAGATCCCCGAAAAAGATGATAAGCCCATCACAGGAGGTTCTCATATCATAGTGGAGCTGATAGAGTATGAGCACAACGCAGTGGTCAGCAAGACAATAATGAAACGGGCCACAGCCAGTATCAATGCCATCTCTATCGCCGAAGGCGAAGCACTAAATGAAAGGACCTCACCTTATGATACTTATGCCCAGGTGATAGATGGGTCGGCAGTAGTCGTGATCGATGGCAAAGCCACCACACTTTCGACCGGCGAGGGCATCATCATTCCCGCCAACAAGACAAACTACACAGAGCCCAACGGCCGCTTCAAAATGCTCCTCACCATGATACAGAGCGCAGAAGATTAACCATCCCAAGCCCTGGCCCGCTCTTCACAGCAAAAATAAAACGTGGCTGTTTGACTTAGGCTGTTACACTATGCTATTTGCATTAAACCCATTGCAATGTATTTAAGTCCCTATAGGGATTTAGGGCGAGGCAGAGCAATAACAACTAAATTTTAGATATTGAAATCCCCCGCTCTTCGCAGCAAAAATAAAACATGGCTGTCCATTGATGCCACTACAAAAGATATAAGCGATTAGCTTCTACGGACCCGCACCTCCCACAGGCCGCTCCGACGGAGCTATAGACACCTGTTTCTATTTACTACAAACAGTTCACCACTGACGGGGTTAAATGCGATAATGACCAACGGGCTATCTCCCCGCCTTCGCTCGCCTCTGACTTGTGGCGAGTCAGAATGCGGCTTCCAGCCGCTTGATCCAGGCACACACGCGCATATATCAGCCAGAGGCTGTATACCCCAGCCACTCGCGGGACGCGAGCGGCGGCGAGAGATATAGACATCTGTTTCTCTTTACTACAAACAGTTCACCACTGACGGGGTTTAAATACGATCCCGCTATGTAATACTTTTGTCAAAATTTGTTGAAACCCGCTATCGCACTTCACATAACAAGGGCATTTTGACACTGCTTAGGTAATAAACTCACGCACGACTCAAGACTCCACAAAAATAAATGGCCCGTCGTTTCCGACGGGCCAAAATAATAAGCAAAATTCCCCTTTGCTCATTTTCTTTGAATGTTATATTCCTATACGCGGTTTATTGATCACGCGCACTTTTAAGCTTTTACTTCCGCTCTCACTTCACGAACTTCAATCTCTTTCCTGCGCCCATTTCTCCTACTATATCCGCCACATATACACCCGCCGGCAGTTGGTGCAGTGGTATGACAGATGTATTATCGCTCAGGTGGTAGTCGCCCACTATGTGGCCCATCAGATCATATATTTGTACGCGTCTAAGGCTGCTTTTAGACCCATTATTTTGCGTAAATAGCTGCTCACCAAACACAAAGGCGGTAATACCCTCCTGTGAAACAGGCGTGATACCGAGAGCCGGTTGTATGTTGATCGGCGCCCTCGCGCTATCTATGATCTGTACTGCGGCCACCGGCCATACTATGATGATATCCACACCTATGCTAAACCGGTTCGGTTGTAGCGTCACCGTAAATAATGCACTGCGCGTCTGCTGAGGCGCCAGCGTGATCACCGTCCCCGCGAACGCTGGTTTGCCTACTACAAGCGGCATATTTATGATGCTATCTTTATTGGCCACCACAAAGTCAATGGTCCCTGTAAAGGTATCCGTCAGGCTTTCATTCTTCAGCGATGTCAAAACACTTAGCTGGTCATTTAAATTAGGTGTCGTGTCGGATACAGAGGTAGTAGTCTGGCTTAACCTGGCTTGTCCATTGGTTATCACCGATGTACAGAGTATTAAGGCCAGAAGCGAGACCGTATAAATGCATTTCATGTATCGAACTTTAATGTAAAGGTAAAAAAATTGCCGGGAGCCGTTGTTCGATTTTTTTGTATTTTGTACACGTTCAACGCCAAAAAATATGGATATACTGACCCAACTCGTCTCAGTGATGACCAAGGAAGAAGTGCGCCACCTGAAGCTATACCTCGCTCGTATCGATACCGCTACCGATCGCAAAGACGAACAGCTTTTCGACTACGTTCGTACAAGCGGAACGGCATATAATGAAATTAAGATCCACAAAAAACTATACGGCGCGGCGGACAAAAATGCCTTCTACCGCCTGCGCGGCAGGCTGCAAGATGTGATCTGCCAGAATCTCGCCCTGCTCCACGAGACCAAAAATGAAAAGAACAAGCTGCTGCTATACTTTTCCGTGTACCACATCTTCTTTGACAAGGGAAATTTTGAGCTGGCCTTCATCTACCTGCTCAAAGCAGAGCGCCTCGCCGTGAATGCTGATAACCTCGAGATGCTCGACCTGATATACGCCAACTGTATCAAGATATCCAGTGAGCTCCCGTCCATGGATCCTGAGGCCTATATAGATAAGCGCAGGAAAAATGCCGAGCAGCTCAATAAGCTCCGCGACATGGACCAGATCCTGGCAGCCATGGTCTATCGCCTCAAACTCTCACAGGCCAAAGGCCGTGAGGATGAAAACACGCTCAAGCTGCTCGACGAGCTGACGCGCAAATACAGCGCCGACAAAAGCCTGCAGCAGAGCAAGACCTTCCAAACCAAAATATATCGCGCTGTCAGCAATATCCTCCTGCAGCGGCACAGCTACCGCGAGCTGGAGCGGTTTATGGTATCGATATACCAGAAGTTTGACAAGGCAAATTGGTTTGACAAAAACAATCATGATACCAAGCTCCAGATGCTGACCTTCCTCGTCAATAGCTTCTCTCGAAATGGCAAAAACGAAAAATCACTGGAATACGCCGAGGAGCTCGGCAGGGAGATAGAAAGCTACAACCGGATGCACTATCACAAATTTGTATTCTACTACCACAATGCGCGCGTGATCAACTACTCCGAGTCCCAACCCCTTAAAGCCCTCGAAGCCCTGAAAGAACTGGAAGAGAGCATGAAGGGCAAACCCAATCCATACTATGAGATGTTTGTCCATCTCAACAGAGGTATCCTTTACTTCAAAACAGGCAAATACAATGAGGCCATCCGCAGCTTCGTGAAATACTACACAAATGAATATTACAAGAAGTCGGATAACCTCTTCAAATTGAGGGTGGGAATAGCAGAACTCATGATGCAGGTCGAATCGAAAGATAGATCCAGTATAAAAATACGCCTTGAACAGTTACGAAAACAGTTTAAAGTAGAAATGGAACAGCCGGATGCTTATGCCGAGAAAAACCTATACAGTTGGGTGCGCTTGCTCAACAAAACCGACCTCAACTATAAAGACAGCAAAGTACAATCAGAGGCTACACGCATAGTACAGGACAAGAAAATGAAATCACTGGAAGACAGCCAGCTGCTCAACTACCAGGCCTGGGTGCAAAGAAAAATAAAACTCTGAACAGGTACAATGCTGTAAACTCGACTGTCACCTTCGCATACCGATGCCGTATCTTTGTACTAATGCAAACAGCTACTTACATAAAGGTCTTCCTGATCTGCTTTATCATAGGCTTGACGCATCGCGCCTCTGCTATCATCACTATTGACTCAGCGGTGACGACTCCCAGCCGCTGCGCCAATGACGGTACGATCACTGTATATGGCCATAGTGGCACATCGATGATATATGCTATAGTAAGCGGACCTGATATCAGGGTACCTCAGAGCGGCAATCAGTTTGGCGGATTGCCGCAGGGTAGCTATCAGGTCATGATCACAAATTTCTCCAATGACACGGCGCTGATACCCGCCGTAGTAGGAGGCAATTATACTTTCCCGGATTTCGCACCGACGTATGCAGACCCTTTCTGTGCCGGGACAGCAAGCGGCATGATCATCGGCAATGCGCTGAGTACCGCCAAACCTCCTTTCACCTGGATACTGACCAACCTGACGACGAATGTCACTACCACACAGGCATCGGATAGTTTCTTAAATCTGCCAGCAGGAAGTTATAGCCTCAGATTGCTTGACTCCTGCCAGAGTTTTGCTACGAGATCTGTCACGCTTATTGATCCTAACCATTCCTTTACGATAGGGAATATCAATAATGAGCTCTACTCCTGCGATACGGTGCAGGTATACATCCAGCTGTACATTCCCGGCGGCAACTACGCAGCACCTTACACCATACAGATACAAACGCATAACGGCACCTATCAGCATGTCATTAACAATTTTATGGCAGGTGGATGGTATCCCGAATTTCGCGAGCGTGTGGGTGGAGTGACATACGGAGACTATATCAATATCACCATCACTGATGCCTGCGGATACTCACAGTACAAACAGGATGTCGTAGCACCTTTCAATGTGCAGGTGAATTTTGCCGGGAGGACGGATACTTGCCAGGCAGCCTTTGCCGCCTATTTTGCTGTGGCAGGCTATACCGGCCAGCAAAACGTATGGCCCACCTTTATGAACTCTCCTGTCACGATAGTCGTCAGCGACCCGACGACCGGTGTGCGGATAGATTCGTCCATGACATACGGAGATACGATCCGTGGTTCAGTATTTTTAGCTTACACTCCATTCCTGGTCAGTGGTCATATATACCACATCAGCATGACTGATGGTTGTGGCAATAATTTCTCCCATGACTATCAGTGGCCGGTGATCGCTCCTCCTACTATTACACAGTATCCGTCACCATATAGCTGTTACGATTCCACAGGGGCCTATGATATCATTTGGTACAACAGGTTCTATACCATACCGACCTTTGAACTACTGTCGGGACCTACATCGATACACAGCTCCAAACCCCACTACACCTATCAGGATACGATCACCTATCCTCAGTCTTACCTCTGCTCCCTGGGGGGCAATAATGGTACGGGTGCATTCGCCCACGCGATCAGCTTGAGCAATCTTGGGGTAGGAACTTACCACTACAGGGTATATGATTCCTGCGGGAATTCCTTCACTGATTCGTTTACCATCAGGCCGCAGGATGTGAGTGACTACAGGTATACTTTCTCATTCACCAGGGGCTGTCCGGGAGAGAATGTGGCAAACATCAGCTTCAACAATGTCAATTACATGGCATCCGCATTACTTCTGAGTCCTAATGGGACTCTGGTTGCCAATTTGTTTAATCCCCCGAATACTGTCAGAAACCTGAATGCCGGCACATACGTACTCTCACTTACTTATTATCGCTCATTTACTATTCCGGTCAATCAAAACCTAAACTGCTGGGTGATGAATGATACGATCGTCATACCCCCGTATGCGCTGCCTCAGATAGCATATGCTACGCAAGTGAAATGCAACGGCACGGTGAACGTAGGACTGCAGCCCGATAGCAGTAAGGGTATACCACCCTACAAATACGAGATACTCAGCGGCCCACAAACTGCTGCCATCCAACCGTCAAATTTTTTCACGCTGACGCAACCGGGTACCTATGTGGCGCGCATCAGCGATACCTGTGGCTTTGCGCAGACGTTTACCTTTACAGTCGATACGCTTTCATTTCCGCAGATAGTCAAGGTGGGCTCATCCTGTCCGGGCAATAGCGCTATGCTGATAACCCAACACTCAGCCTATGCCACCTACACCTGGCAGCGCCCAAATGGTACATTTTACACAGGTGATACGCTGCACCTCAATCCTGTGCTGCCGACAGACTATGGTGTATATCACATAGTGAAATATGTAAGCGTGAATGGATGCCGTGATACATTCTCGACCACCTACACGCTCACCAGCGGAGGGATCACCGATAATTTTGCGACTATCTGCGCTGGTCAAAGTATTGTTTTTGCAGGCCATACCTATACACAGGCCGGCGTTTATTATGACACTATACATACCATCCTTTGCGATAGCATCACAATACTCCACTTGAGCATTGGGGGCTTCGTTCGCGATTCTGTTTCTGTGAGCATATGCTCAGGGCAGACTGTCACTGTAGGTACACACGTTTATAATACATCCGGAATTTACCGCGATACATTTGCTACTACAGGTTGCGACAGCATTCACATACTAAATCTCCAGGTAGGAGGCGTGAAGCGGGATTCTGTTTCACAAAGCATATGCTCAGGGCAGAGTATCACTGTAGGTACACACATTTATAATACATCCGGAGTTTACCGCGATACATTCACTACTGCGGGATGTGACAGTGTGCACATACTAAACCTCCAGGTAGGAAGCGTGAGGCGGGATTCTGTTTCACAAAGCATATGCTCCGGGCAGAGTATCACTGTAGGTACACACATTTATAATACATCTGGAATTTACCGCGATACATTTGCTACTACAGGTTGCGACAGCATTCACATACTAAACCTCCAGGTAGGAGGCGTGAAGCGGGATTCTGTTTCACAAAACATATGCTCCGGGCAGAGTGTCACCGTAGGTACACACATTTATAACACATCTGGAATTTACCGTGATACATTTGCTACTACAGGTTGCGACAGTATTCACATACTAAACCTCCAGATAGGAGGAATGAAACGCGATTCCGTTTCACAAAACAGATGCTCCGGGCAGAGTATCACTGTAGGCACGCAC
>JAOQAO010000147.1 GCA_025963485.1 Bacteroidota bacterium
ATCAAACGTACGAGGGTGCCACGCTCGATGAGGCCACCGGTAAACTCACATGGAAGATAATACTCGATCCGGGCAAAGACAAAAAGCTAAAGCTATCGTATACTGTGAAGTATCCTAAGACGTATAACATACAAACGGATTAAGGGATCGGGAAATCAGGAATACGGGGAATCGGGAATACAGTCTACTGTGTTCCCGATTTTGATTTCTTGCCTCTTGTCTACTGATTCTTCTTTCGTATCTTAACGTCATGAGTGAAGCAGTCAAAGTAAGACTCGACAAATACCTGTGGGCGATACGCCTCTTCAAGACGCGGTCGCAGGCATCGGCCGCTATCGATGCAGGCAAAGTGAAGTACAACGATGGCGCTGTCAAGGCCTCGCGCATCGTGGGCATAGGAGACATATACCAGGTCAAAACAGAAGCGCGCAAATGGGTCATAGAGGTGACAGGCATCCTGGATGCCCGCGTCCAATACTCCGAAGCGGTCAAATACTATAAAGACAACACGCCACCCGAGATCATCGAAGCGCAGAAGTCTTCCTTCAGTTTTAACTCTGGCAAGCGGATGAATAAACAAGGCAGGCCTACCAAGAAAAACAGGCGGGACCTGGATGAGTTCATTTGATACTGGTTGTTTTATACCAGCCCAATACCTTCTACAATAAATTTATCATTTTTTTGATCTGCAATACACAGCTGTTTCGTATATTTATAACGAACCATGGGACATGAACTTTTTAACTTTTCTCATGGCGGTACCACAAAAAATAGTCCTTCTCGTCGATGACGATTTTGACGATCATCTTTTTTTCAAATTTTCCCTTTCAGAAGTCACAGGAAACTTTGACCTGAAAAGCATCCGCGACGGTCAGGCCGCTTTGGATTATTTCAACGATGCGACCAAACCAGTTCCTGACTATATATTCCTCGACATAAATATGCCGGTAGTCAATGGCTTCACCTGCCTGCAGAAGATGAGGAAGCTCCCGCACATGAAGGACGTCGCTACGATCATATGGACCACCAGTAGCCGCGAGGAAGACCGCGAAGAAGCCCGACGCCTGGGGGCCACCGCCTTTTTCACTAAACCGGTCGGCGTGGAGATGCTCACCACCTCGCTTAAGTTCATCCTGGGCCAGTCGCATATGCCCGGTAGATATCCTGAGTTTGAAGTTGAATTCTTCATGGCGATGTGATTCCGTTCCCATAGAGCCCTGCACCCGGATAAGAGAGAAGTCCAAGATTTAACAGAATTGTGTCAATTGGCGAAAAGTATTAAACTTGCAGCCTTATAACCCGATAATGATGAGAACTTTAGTAGTAGTGATAATGATCTCGGCCTTTCTGGCGTCGTGCGCCTTCTCGGCCAAGAAGAAGTCGGAGGCCATCAGCGCCCTCGAAGAGAGCCTGAAAGCCAGCTCGAAGAACCATATAGTAGATACCGTCAAGCTCAGGGAGCTTCTCGCGGACTACGAGTACTACTACGGGCACTACCCGAAAGATAGCCTGAGCCCTATATTCCTGATGAAATCGGGCAACTTTAACCGCGCACTGGGTAATCCGGCCAAGGCCGTGGAATGCTACCATCGTGTATACACGGAGTATCCTGACTATCCTAAGGCCAACTTCGGCCTGTTTCTGGAGGGCTATACCTATGAGAATGATCTGCATAACCTGCCTAAGGCTAAAGAAGCCTACGAGGCATACCTGAAAAAATACCCTGATAGCAAGATGGCGAATGATGTACAGTTTCTCATAGAGCATCTGGGCAAAACACCTGAGCAGATCATGGCTGAGGTCGACAGTATCAGGAAGGCAAGGCATGAGCCGGAGCAGGAAACGGCGGACGAACCTCAAGTAAAGAAAGATGAGGGGAAAGCAAAAACAGGTGCAGCCAAACACAAGTAACAAAGAATACTGCGGTAGAGGGATGATAGCGCAGAACTAGAACTGCATCAACTCGATGACCTCATACTTTGAAAGGATATTCCTGATACCGATATCCTTCTTGCAAAAGCCGAGAATAAAGCCTCCGCCTCCGGCGCCACATATCTTCAGATAAAATTCATTATTGATGAGGCCCTGATGCCATATCTGCCTGTATGGATCGGGGATGAACTCCGGCAGGTGGTCATAGTGTATCTGCGAGATAAGTTTCAGCGACTTCCAGAAGTTGGAATATCCGGGCTTGAGGAAAGACTTGATGCACATATCGTTTGCCTTGACCAGAGACTCATCGAGCATCTCCTTAAATTTATCATCCTTGCACTTGGACAAGAACAGCTTGACATATGGCGCAGTCTTGCGCGGCTTTTTTGTATTGACCAGAAAAACAGTGAAGAAACTCTTCTCTGCAGTAGTGAGGTCAAATGCTTCCCTGACTTCCCCTTTATCTATAAGTACCGCTTTATCGAGGAATGAAACGAGCGGATCGAGCCCTGAGCTTTTGCCATGAAAGAAGCTTTCGAGTCTGGCGAGTTCGAGTTTGACGGCAGTGAGGTCCTTTTTATTGATAGGCTTGATGCGATAGTGTGTGCAGAGCGCTGCTACGAGCGCGCCAGAGCTGCCCATGCCATAGCCCTGAGGAATATTGGAGCGAAAGTAGAGGCCATGCTCGAGGTCGGTGAGCAGCTGATTGGTATCGTAAAGGGGTTCGAGTTCTCTGTCATGGACGATATACTCTGCCAGTTCCTGCACGGCGCGATTTGACGTGACGGCTTCTTCGTTCCATTCTTCTTTGATAAAATCAAATGTGCCTGTAAACTGGTCTGTAGGAATAGCGAGGCCTTTGGCACCAGTATTGATGATATGCTCGCCAAACAGCAATAGCTTGGAGCGAAAGGTCTTGAACTTTGGTTTCTTCTTAGCCAACGAGTAGTTAGTATTTAGTAATTAGTATTGAGATAACAGCCAAACCCAGCATTTTGCCTTACCTGATTTCCCGTATTCTTGAATTCCCGATCGACTTTGAAGCTTATTTAATAGAAGCCGGCCCCTTCCCTACTTTGTCCCAGATGATCTTGCCATTCTCACAGTGCTCACTGAGGTCCGCCTGTATGAAAGGGATCACTTTGCTCTTGATATTCTCAGGATAGAGCAGGTGTATATTGGGCCCTGCATCGAGGGTGAAGTACAATGGTAGTTTGGTCGACTCGCGGAATGCTTTGATCTTTTCTATCATGGCCAGTGTAGATGGCGTCATGAGGATGAAGTTGGGTGATGAGCACATCATCAGTGCGTGCAGCGTCATAGCCTCCGTCTCTGTGATCGTGCCAAACTTCTCCAGATCGCCGCTCTTCAGCGCATCGAGTACCTCTGTGAGGTTTTCGTTAGCCTGCTTATAGCGGGCCTTGGCAAACGGATTGGTCTTCATTAGCGTATGCCCTACACGGCTGGATACTTTTTTCTCAGCGCTGCTCGCGATGAGGATAGAGTTCTGATAGGTCTTGAATACTTTGTTGACCTGTTTCTCATATGGTATAGCATATTCATCAGATGATCCTTTCACACCATGGGCGGCACCCCAGAGCGACGCTACGGGATAGATGGAGCGCGATGCGCTGCCTGAGCCTATGCGTGCATAATATGATGCGTTCTTCATCAGTTTGTCGGTGTCCGGTTTGACCTTAGTGCCGCTGAGCTTGCTGTTCATCTCTACCAGGCAGAGCGCGAGTGCGCTCATAGCCGATGCAGAGGAGGCGATACCCGATGAGTGGGGGAATGAATTAGTAGAGTTGACCGACAGGGCATATTTGGACAAGAACGGGAAGTCCTTTGATATCCCTTCAAAGAAGCTGAGTATTTTGATACGGAAGGCGAGATTTTCCTTCTTGTCAAAGTAGAACTTCAGCTCGAGGCCTTTGTCCTTGGAGTTTTTCGATTCCTTCTCAGAGATCGAGAGCGATGTCTCAGAATAGCATTGATCCAGTGTGAAACTAATAGATGGATTGCTCGGCAGTTGATTGCCATGTTTGCCCCAGTATTTGACGAGGGCTATATTGGACGGGCTGCGCCACGACACTTTTTTGAGTTCTTTCATGATGCGAAATTGCACAAAAAATCAAACTATCACAGGGATCAATGATATATAAGAAAAGTGTAAGCAATAGAGCCAAATGAGCAAAAAAAAGGCGCAGCTGTCGCCGCGCCTCCGTCGTAATCCTAATCCCGACGAAACAAGAACCGCACTCTCCTACGGTCTTGAATATGTTGTATTAATCGTGTTCCACAATTTTGTACCTGATGGTCATCTTATAACTGCTCTCAGTATTGAGACCTTCGGTATTTACAGTGATAGATCTGGACTGTAGCATCAGGCTATGTTTGAGATCATCATTATCTGTGATAATATCATTGATCACGATGCCACCCTGGGCATTGACATGAAAGTGTAACTCCGCACTATACTCTCCCGGTGTTTCTGTGAGCATCCTGGGCACGGACAGTTGCGACTGTATGTCGCGGTTGACTCTTTGCTCTGCTGTGAGCGATGCTGGTACCGTGCTATTGCCTGCGAAAGCGGTAGTCGCTGTGATGGCCAAAAGGCTAAAGGCGAGGATTATCTTTTTCATAATATTTTGATTTAGTAGTTTAGATTGATAATTACAATGCAAAGATATATACATTAGACTGTATTATGCAATACAAAGTACTAAATAAATAACTAACTATATGATAATCAATCAAATTATTTTCAATCAGGAGTATAAATTACTCAAACAATAAATAATTTTAACTTATACGACTTGGCTATATTCGACGTTAAAGGTGAGATATTAGTGATTTCAGGCAAAGAAAAGGCCCTCAGAAAATGATCTCTGAAGGCCTTCTTATCGTCTATGTGGATATTATCAGAATGTGACCTGCACCTTCCACATAAAGGTTGTGCCCATGTGCGCTGTACCGGGGAAGCTCTGCCATTTGTAGTTGAGCAGGTTATTTACATTGACCGCAAATAGCAATCCTTTGTAGAAGTTCGGCCTGTAGCTGATGCGCGCGTCAAAGATATTGGATGCACTGACCGTGCCGCTGTATACAGCAGAGTTAGCTGTATAGCTATCCTGCCATCTCCATGATGCGCCATAGCCGAAGCCTACTTTGCTGATCACATGGTCGAGGCTGAGGGATGCTTTGTATTTAGGCGCGTTCAGCCATGCTATCTGGCCGGTACTGATCGTTATGTGGTCCTTGTCCACGAGGCTGAAGCTGCCGCCGATATAGACATCCTTCGTAGCCTGGTACTGCAGACCCAGATCGAGGCCAAAGAGGTCCAGTGTACCCAGGTTTTGATAGGTGAGTATGTAGTCGGAGTTTATCTTGCCATCTTTCGGTGTCACCACGCCCATAGGGAGCTGTGAGAGAAGTACGAGGATCTCATCATAGACATGTCCTGAATCCGATTTCACGATATTGTTATTGGTATAAGCAGGCTGATTGTCGAGCGCTTTCAGGAAGGAGTAATATGGTTCAGCATTTGCTTTGAGCCTGTCTACGAGCTGCTGATCATGTACCAGGTCAAATATCACCGCACCTGAGGCAGAAGTGAGTGCACCTACATAGTTCTCCTTGCGGGTCCAGTAGGCATCCACTGAGACCTGCAGCTTGTTGAAGAAAAGTCCCTTATATCCCAGTTCGAGTGTCTGTGTGGTTTCGTTGTCGATACGCTTCAGGTTTTTAAAATCCGTCGGCTGAAAATTGACTATTTTCTTTTGCTGTGCCAGAGCTGCATAGTCTATGAGTTGCTGTTTAGTCTGCTGTATCAGCCCATTCGATCCCGTGATACCGTCAAACACACCGGCGATCAGCGCATTTACAAGGACAGGATCAGTGCCGGATTGTTTGGCCAGGCCGGCAGATACCAGTTTAATGGCTGAGTCGAGGTATTGATAGTTGTTTGTTTGATCGCCAAAGGTCACCCACTGGCCAGGGCCTCCGCTGTATGGTGCAGTGATAAACTGTATTTTGCCCTGCGCATCGTATGAATATTTGTACCCATATGGATTGCCTATGCCGCGTACATTGATACCGTTTGGTATTTGACCATTGGCGAGATCGAGAAACTGCTCCAGAGATGTCGGCGCATCAAAGGCACGGTTGAATGTGATACGGATATTCTGGCCGTTCTTCGGTTTGAATACTACCGCTACACGCGGAGAGAAAGCGACATTATTGATGATGCTATTGTAATCGATACGTGCAGCACCGACCAGTTTGAGCCATTTCAAAGGATCATACTCGGCTTGTATATATGCGCCTGCCTGGTATACATTGTCATGCCCATCGAAACGCCCGTTGATCGTACCATTGGTCTGAGGAAATGTGAGCAAGGCATCTACACCGTAGATGAGTCCTACAGTTTTGTGCGGTTGCACAGAATGCTGCAGTTGGAACACATGCAGCTTGGATTTGTCTATCAGTTTCTGCACTTCATACGGAGAGTTATATGTGCTCGGCTGCCTGCTAAAAGGCGTCAACTGAGGGATCAGGTAAGTGTTGTTGCCCGCATCACTGGCATTGACGAAATACTGGAAAAACAGGTTCTTCCATTTCAACCTGGTCTGGAGGTACCAGTAGATCCAGCCATTGGTCTGACCTGCGCCGAGTCCGGTGAGTTCTATGTTGGTGGTTTGCGCTATACCGCCACTGAGGGTGATGGTCAGGTCGTCTATCGGCTTGTAATCTATACGTCCATCCGCAGACCATTTGCGGATATCAAAGTTCCTGTTGAAGCGCCTGATGTCGTATTGCACGACGGTAGTATCGTTGCCGCTGGATGGACTCTTAAAGGTCCTCTTGCTAAGCGTGTCAGGCTGGAAGGTCAACCCGTTCTTTACTGAACCGAATATCAGGCTGTCGCCGGGATTTGGCTCGCGGGGATCATAGTTGAGGTAGTCCTGGCCCTGGAAATATGAACCAGATATCTTGTAACCAAATTTGCCATTAGCCACCTTGCCGGAGTGGCGAAACTCAGGATTGATAATACTGTAGTTGATATGGTCAGCTCCTACACTCTGTGTATGTGCATCGAGGCCATTGGTATTGCTGCCTTGTGCGATGAAGCCCGAGTTGAAAGCGATCGTTGTTTCAAATTTTTTCTCTTGTTCCAGAGGGTTCTTGGTCATGATATGTACGACACCACTCGATGCGTTAGGCCCATAGAGTGCAGATGCAGGGCCGCGCAACACCTCTATACGGTCAATGTCCAGATTACTGGTAGGAACCAGCTGATATGTATTGACACGCAAAGATGGTACGCTGCCGATGCGATTGTCCACCACATTCAGCACGGAGCCAGAGAATATATTATTGAATCCCCTAACCACCAGATTGTTTGATACGAGGCCAGTCTGCATGACATCTACACCCGGAGTGCCTTTGAGATAGTCGACAGCAGTAGTCACCACTTTATTGGTCAGCCTCTCCCCGCTAATCACTGAGATAGACGCAGGTGCATCCAGGAGCTTTTCGCGCTTCTTGGAGGCGCTCACCACGATCTGGTTCAGGCCGACGTCAGCCGGAGTCAATTTGAGTGCAAAGCCGGCCTTCTTAGTGATGTCCGCCACAGACACATCGCGCTCACCGTAGCCTATGTATTTGAAGTGGAGGTTTTTAGTATCAGCCGGTACATCGAGTGTGAACTTGCCCTCTGCATCTGTAGCGGTGGCGGTGGTAGTACCGGCTACAGATACGGTCACACCGGTCATGGCTTCTCCCCTTTCGTCAGTCACTTTGCCGGAGACGGAAGTGGTCTGAGCAGACAAGAGGATACTAAAGCAAACAAAAATGGATAAGAGTAGAGTTTTACACTTCATAAAGCGGGTTTAGGTGATAGAAATCGGACTTTGGATAAGCGTAAGTTATAATTCCAATCCGAAAAAACGAAAATTGATTTTGAAAAATTCTCCACATGAATGTATATCTATCGCGAGGCGGAAAGGCGCGGATGTTTAAACCACATAGAAATAATAGAAAACATAAGATATCCGCGAACCCAATATCTCACAACTTCTGAAAAGCAATCAGATGGCAAAATGCATAAAAAAGGCCGATGTTTTCACACCAGCCCTTTACACATAAATAACCACTGAAGAATTGGAACGATCATTTGATCGTGAGTAGTTTGCATTGTTTGAATGTACCGTTCTTATTGGTCACACTGAGTTCGTAGACATAGCTGCCGGTGGCCAAAGACGCCACATTACCCTGGCGGCTGAGCACTACCTTCTGTTCACCTGCATCCATCTTTTGATCCAGGACGTTGAGGACTTTCCTGCCCTGCAGGTCAAAGAGATCGATACGTACCTCCGATGCATTGATCAGTGTAAATGGTATCGTGCTCACCGTACTGAATGGATTAGGATAGTTTGCGCCGAGCTTGAACTGGCCTCCTGTCTCGGGCTCGATATTGATGAGGCCGGTATTGGTCTGCGTGCCTGCCGCGATGCCGATGGTGATCGATGCATCATAGCCACCGGTGGTGGAGTTAGCTGTCACCGTCAGCATTTCATATTGCGTATTCGCAGAGTCGCTGAATACATTATCGTTTGAGTTGGTCGTGGAGTTCTGGCCATGTGCAGAGTACAGTGATGTATTATACACTGTTGTATTGAGTGAATCCGGGAAGGCAAACTGGGTGGTGGCCTTGAGCACCGAGCTTAGAAATATATTCGCATGTATATGCGTGACACGGCTCGTATACCACCCCGGATAGATAGTGGTGAATTTCACCTGGCCATTGCTATCAGATAATTGAATGCCGCGAAAGAAGGTCTCGCCTACGTGGCTCTGCGTGCCGAGATAGCCTGGTTGATTGGCATATTCCGAGTAGTAGCCATCCTTATTGCAATGCCAGATATCGACACGCTTGTTCACGACAGGATTGCAACTATCATCGGTATTGACGAGCGTGATGGTGAGATCGAGCTGCAGTCCCGCATTGCTCTCGCGGATATCCTGGCGAAACATAGAGTTATTGCTACTAAGATCGTATGGATATGGCCCTTCAGTTTCCTGAGGTACAAGTATACAAGTGGTAGCGCCACTCTCCAGTGATGTTTTTGTCAGTTTCTTTGCAGCAGCTTGTGCTTTGCCAAATGGTAACAGGGATGTGATGCTCAACGCACCAGCGGTCCTCAGAAAATCTTTTCTTTCCATAATGATGATTTTAGTTGTGAATCAAAATTCGGATTTAAACTTCTGATGGAATGGAAATAGAGGCCAGATAGAATAGTACAGAGGTGAAGATGTGCATGCCCGCAATGGAAGTGCCTGAGCGGCTTCGAGGAGGATAAACATAAAAATAGCCGACACATAAAGCGTCGGCCATTACACATAAATAACCACTGAAAAGTTTAACCCTGTCTTTAACTTACAATGAGATGAAATTCATCAATAAACTTTTATTGTAAAAAAAATAGAGGTCAGGGGAAGAAGTATAGAGGTAAGATCACTTCTTAAACTGACTGAAGAAATCATCTTCATAGATGCCGCCGACGGGTATTTCTTTGTCCGCAGTGTAGATGATCTTGTTGCGGACATTGTCTATCCGCGCCAGGGAGACGATAAAGGAGCGGTGTACACGCAGGAATTCTTTGGAGGGAAGCTTCTCCAGTATATGTTTCATAGTCATCCGCGCGACGACTGTCTTCTGGTCTTTGATAAATATTTTGATATAGTCATCGAGCCCTTCTATATAGAGTATGTCAGCGACATTGATCTTGACGAGCCTGTAATCTGCCCGGATGAAAAGATACTGCTCCTGCCTGGTGCCGGTATTGTTGCGGTAATTATAATAGTCATTGGCCTTGGTCGTGGCCTGGAGGAAGCGCTCATAGGTGAATGGTTTGAGCAGGTAATCCACTGCATTCAGATTGAACCCCTCGACGGCATACTCGCTGTGTGCGGTGGTGAAGATCGCCATCGTATCCTGCTTGACTGTTTTATAAAACTCGATCCCGGTCTGCGACGGCATCTGTATATCGAGGAATAGCAGGTCGACGGGGAATTTATTCAGGTACTTCTGCGCTTCGGCAGGTTTGGTGAAGGTTTTCTCCAGAGTGATAAAACCCGTATCGGCACAGAAAGCTTCTATCACTTTCAGCGCTGGCGGCTCATCGTCTATGGCTATTGCTTTGATCATATTACAAATTTACAGAAAGATTTACATGAAATTTATGTTCGTCCTCTTTGATGACCAGTTCATGTTTGCCAGGATAGATGAACTTCAGCCTGCTCTGCGCATTGGTCAGGCCGAGGCCACTCCTGAGCATATCATCCATATTTTTAGCCACCTTATTATTATCTACTATCAA
This sequence comes from Bacteroidota bacterium, assembly GCA_025963485.1. Classification (GTDB taxonomy): domain Bacteria; phylum Bacteroidota; class Bacteroidia; order Chitinophagales; family LD1; genus UBA1941. The sequence goes on from JAOQAO010000147.1 coordinate 10,314, forward strand.
TGTCAGCACGCGGCCCGAGGTCGAGAGCGAGATGAGTATATGCGAATCCTCCTCAGGGTTGACACCATACTTAAATGCATTCTCTATAAAAGGGATCAATATAAGCGGAGCTATCTCCAGGTCAGCGCCCCGGACATCCAGCACATAGGAGAGCCTCACTGTATCGCCGAGGCGTAGCTTCTGCATATCTATATAGTCTGTGATATAGTTGATCTCTTTGTCCAGCGGTACATGGTCGCGGGCAGCATCCGAGATGACATAGCGCATCATGTCTGAGAGTTTGACCACGGCAGTGCCAGTATTATCAGAGCGGGATATAGCCAGGGAGTATATACTATTGAGCGAGTTGAACAGGAAATGCGGATTGATCTGTGCTTTGAGATAGGATAACTCGGCATTGAGTTTTTGTTTTTCACTTTCCTTCCAGCGGCTGTTTATCTTGATCATCAGGGAGAACATCACCACGATCAGGAACTGCGGGAAATGATGCCCGAAATCCCAAAATCCATGAGGCGGACGTGGTGGCCTCGTAGCTGCCAGGTCTGGTGGCAGAGCCCCCCTGATCAGGAAGCCCGGCACTGCAGATATTATGATATAGAAAAGCACAAGACTTAAAACAAACCACAGGTATTTCTTTTTGAAATACAGCTCCGGCAGCAACACGAAGTAATTGATATAGAAGAAAAACAGGAGCAGTACATAGGTGATAAAATTGCGCTGGAAAGGGGGAATACTAAATATACGCAATGACAGCGAAAAGTCTGGTGAAAACAATATAGGTACCGCCAGGAATGCGAAGCCTCCTACTATATGTGTTACTAATTGTCTGTGCCGGACTGTCATAATGTTCTTAAGCGGTTCTAAAAATGGCTCAATCCGCAGACAAGTCCTAATTTATAGAGGTAACCTCTTATAATGTGTCGGTAGCACGGGTAGATGCCAGTTACCAGCTATTGGTCACCAGATGCCGGATAATACAAATACACTGCTCGCATCGGCATCAGGTACTTAGTATTCAGCGGTGGCATTTGTCCAAATCCCCAAATTTCCCCACCCTGACTAGGTTTCACAAGTAAAATCTTGTGCTGGAATTTCCGAAATGATACGGAGCTTTTCCATTATGGCATTGTTTCGGGCTGTTTGTCATCGACAATGTAGAGGTTGTATTTCTCGCGAAAGCCTTATATACCAATGGTTTCAGTAGCATATTGAAGTATCTTTTTTTTTGAGGCACAAGTTTAGCACTGTGGCATACAGTAATCAATTACAGAATCACCCTTTAAAAAAGACAAAAAAATGAACGTAGCATCAAGAATGAGGAAACTAAGAGAGCTGATGGGCTGGAAACAATCCGCCGTAGCTTCTATGATGAATATCACACAGCAGGCTTTCAGCTTCCTGGAACAGGGCAACGGTAGTCCACGCATCGATACACTGATGAGGTTTTGTGATGTGATGAATATACAACTGCACTTCCTGCTCTCTGCAGATGTGCCTATCACAGAGGAGACCGTAAGGAAGTATGGTGCTAAAACATACTCAGAATTTATCTCCGAGCACCAGAAGCTGGAGCAGGGTGCACAATTTCTGGATCAGATGCTCCTCTCTAATGCTGACAAGGTAACAGCTATCCACCTGGCCAATACGACACATCAAGCTGCATAATCTATTGAACACCCCATTGATAACGTTAAAACACCTGTTCTGAATATGAAGAATTCTACTGCTCAATCTCTCGCTTTGCAAAATTTACTTGCTGTTGATACTGATAGAAGCCAGATCCAGATCAACCCCTACACTGCTGATCAGCGTGTCAAGCTCAAATGGATCGGGCCGGACCCAATCAGCAGCAAGACCGAAGAAAAGCTGACCCTGGAGGAGCGCTTCGCCAAGAACTGCCCGGATATACTTTGCACTATTGATGCTGACTGCCGCTTCGTAGATATAAGCGTGGCGAGCGAACTCGTCCTCGGCTATGCCCCAAAAGAGATGGGGGGGAAACTGATCTCTGAGTTTATCATTCCACAGGATATAGAGAAAACGATACAGGCCGTAGTATCGGTCATGGCCGGCCATGGTTTTTGCAATTTTGAGAACAGGCAGATAAATAAAGCGGGTGAGACCATCCATATGTCGTGGTCTGCACGCTGGTGCGCCGATGACGAGCTGATATATTGCGTAGGCCGTGATGACCGTGATAAAAAAGCAGTAGAACTCGAACTCCACAAACTCAACGAATCCCTCGAACTGAAAATAAAAGAACGTACCGATCAGCTGGAGCACTCTATGAAAGAACTGGAGGCTTTCTCCTACTCTGTATCGCATGACCTCCGTGCCCCACTCCGTATCATAAACGGATATGCCCGCCTGCTCACCGGCCAACTGAAAAATAGCCCGGATGCGGATTCTATAGAATTTCTGGACGCGATCATCGACAGTACCAAATACATGGGCCAACTCATCGACGACCTGCTCAATCTCTCCCGCCTCGACAAAGAGGCTGTGAACCTGATGGAGGTCAATATGGACTATATGTCCCGCCTGGTACTCCAGAATATGCAAAATGAGGATCCTACTATCACCAAGAATGTAGTGATACATGAGCTGAAGAGTGTCCAATGCGACTCATCTCTGATCAAACAAGTATGGATCAACCTCATCTCCAATGCTATCAAATACTCCAAGAAAACAAATAATCCAAAAATAGAGATCGGCTCATATGAAACAGATAGCACGGTGGTCTATTATGTCAAAGACAACGGAGCGGGTTTTGATATGAAGTTTGCCGCAAAGCTCTTCGGAGTATTTGTACGCCTGCACAACAGGACCGAATTTGAAGGAACCGGCGTAGGCCTGGCACTGGTCAACCGGATCGTCACGAAGCATGGCGGCAAAGTATGGGCCAATAGTAAAGTAGACGAAGGTGCAGTATTCTATTTCAGCCTGCCTAAGATGGCCGCTGATATTGCATAAACCTTTAGCTTTTGATATATTCGCACAGCCATTTTTATTATTTGCTGTATGAAAACAATCATCTTCTTTATTACAATCCTTTTGTCACTGGCGCTGAGCGCGCAGGACACTATCCCTGGTCCGTCGGGCGGCAAGTACCGGTCGGCAGTTATAAAAAGCGACGATAATTCTCTCATGACCTTTGACGGTGTACGCGCGACAAGCCATGTCTCCGATAAACTCGTCCGCAAACGAAACACCGGTATGGGTATGACCATAGCCGGCCTCAGCCTCTTTACAGTCGGTACGATATTGATAGCTACCGCACCCTGGCAGCCGCATTATTCCCCTTATGGTTCTGTATCCTATAGTACGACTCCGGCAGGTATCGTAGGCGTCCTGATGATACCTGTCAGCATAGGGGTGACCATCCCTGGCGCGGTCATATGGGGCAGATACGCTGCCAAGATCAGAAAGGCGCAGCGCCCCAGATAGCATCTGCTGTCAACCTGAGCTTATTTCTGATTGAACGTTTTCCTGAGAAAAGCCTGCATATCGGTCCATGATTCTTTATCGGCTTTTTCATTGTATTCAATGGGCATATTAAACTTTTTGCCACGTTCGGTCGCATCAGGATCACTGAATGCATGGGTGGCATTTGCATAAACCTTGAAAGTATATACCACTCCTACAGAGTCGAGGTTATGCCTGAATTTCTTCACGTCCTCATTACTGACAAATTTATCTGCACCACCATGGCAGACGAGTATCGGTCCTTTTACGGCACCTTTTGCCGCATCTATTCCGGCGAGTCCGCCGTGGAAGCTCACTGTGGCCTTATAATCGCTTCCCATCTTTGCAGCATTGAGTACCATAGATCCACCGAAGCAGTAGCCAATAGCTCCGATCTTATCCCCATCAGTGGTGACATTTTCTTTCAGCTTTTTCTCAGCCGATTCCAGCCTTGACTTAGCCAGTGCCGGATCGCTATAGAAGGGAGTAGCAAGTTTTTGCGCTTCTTCCGGATTTGCGGCTAGCTTACCATCGCCATACATATCCACCGCCATGGCCGTATATCCCAGGGCAGCCAGCATGTCCGCGCGTTTGTGGGTATAGTCATTGCAGCCCCACCACTCCGGGACTACGAGGATAGCGGGGCGTTTGCCTTTGATCGCAGCATCATAAGCGATATAACCTTTGCAACTGACACCATTGGCGGTGTACGTCACTTCTGTTCCCTTTATATCAGTTTTAGTATTGGCCTGAGCATAGGCACCGATGGAGGTCATAATGATAACACCTGCCAATAAAAATTTGAAAATATTTTTCATGATCAGCTTTTATGGGTGTCAAATTTAGTGATTCCCAATTAATGAGAAGAGATGTTTAAGCCAAGTGAGCCGAGAGGTTATCACAGTGCGCTTTTTGATGTCCTATGGTATAGTGATATCCGTTTACTTCCTGATCATCGTGATACTCACGGCATCAGATTTATCATCATAGGCGAAAGCACAGTCCTTAAAAGCCGGAGCCTTGATCTTTGGCTTATAGTTATTAGAGAAACCGTAGGGATCTGTGGGTATACCGATCACATTTGTACCGATCTTGCCATCGGCGTCCAGGTCCTGATAGGTAGCTACGGCGTACTGGCCGTATTCCAGATCAGTGATAGTAGCTGTCAGCGTATTGCCGGTGGGATTGAAGCGGTATTTTTTCAGCTGGCCATTTTCCTTTGGAAATTTATTGTCCGGAGCATATATCGAGACTTCTACCGGTGCCGAAGTTGACTCCAGGTTGTCTATGACCAGGGTTAGGGGATGTTTTTTGTTCTCGTCTTTCATTTTTGTTGTATCAGGTTTTATGGTATCGGGAGGAGGCGTCCGTGTCATATCCGGAGGGGCTACCTGCGGTGTATCTGTTTGAGTTGCGTTTTCCGGGTTTGCTTTATTCTGGCAGGAGGTCATCGTTGTTCCGCTTATTAGAAGTACTATAGCGATCAGGGCGAGTCCGGTAATTCTTTTTGTCATCTCTATTCTGGGTATTATCAGCAAATGGGGAATCCACTTCCGATCATACAAGAGACAAAAACCATACCGCTAAAATGTACAGAATGGAAAAGCACACTTCCAAAATGGCATGGTTTTGTTGTATGGCACAAGGTTCTACTTTTCAAGAAAATTTATCAATTGACTGATAATCAATAAATTAAACAATTTATTTGTATTTTACTAAAAACAGGCACACCGTTGGCACTATCGGATGAAACGATTATTAAAAAACAAATAAAAACTAAAGATATGTCGATCGCAACCAGAATGAGGAAAGTAAGAGAAGTAAGAGGATGGAAACAATCAGCTGTCGCTGACTCCATGAAAATTACCCAGCAAGCTTATAGCTTTATGGAACAAGGAAACGGAAGCCCGAGAGTGGATACCCTCCTGAGATTTTGTGACGTGATGAAAGTCGAGCTGAGCTTCCTGCTCGCTCATGACGTAGCCGTCACTGAAGAGTCTGTAGAGAGATATGGTATGAAGACCTTCGGTACGCTGATCACTGAGCATGAGAAGCTTGAGCAGAAAGTAGAGTTTTTCAACTATATCCTGAAAAACAATACCCCGAACAAGATAATGGAAAAGACCTCCCTGGTAGCCGGCAATATGGTAGGTGCTGATTTCAGCAAACCGGTATACGCTCAGAGATAATATTGACCCGAACCCCTAAAATTTAAAACAGCCTTAAGTACCTATATGCAGCCTACAGAATTAACACGCAACGTTAAAGACCCCAAATGGGATAATATAGTCATGGGCACATTGCCAGACTCATATGTGGCTAGTAGCAATGACCTCTTCTGGGCGGTCGACGCTCAGCGCAAATTGATATTTGCCAATGAGGCCTACCTCGACTTTATCTATCAAACGACAGGCACAGAAGTGCACGTGGATGATCACTCCCCATCGCCTGACGGCAATAAGGCAATGACAGACAAATGGGATTATTTCTATAACAGGACACTGCAAGGTGAGCAGTTTCACATCATTACAAATTTTGCAGCGCAAAAGACGGGTATGCTGGTAAATGCCAATTTCGTCCCGCTGATCAGCGATGATCATATTATGGGCGCTGCATGCCTGGCGAGGGCTACATCTAGTATGATACCGGCCTCTATGCTGACGCCAAACGAAGAAGAGAACACAAGCTTCTACTCACAATCATAGAGTAAAGCACTAACATAAAAGGCATGGATCACATCCAGCCAAAGAATCGGGTTTGAGGTTTTGTATTAAGTCCCTTAGCGAAAGCGGGGACTTACCTTTTTTACATACCCACCGATCTATCCCTATCTTCAGCACCTTAACATTCTTCCCTGCCACAGGCACCTAAAAAATTCTATTTTAGCACGCCTTTTCGATTTCACATTATTCAAATCCCATAGCAAGCGCATGAACGTACTCATATCTTTTGGCAGAACTCTTTTACTAAAATATACTTGTCTGGTCTTCATTCTGTTGGCAGGCATCACCGCTGCGCAAGCCCAATGCAATCCCAATGTGGCCATCGCGCAGACAGGTACTACCTGCCTCGGTACGGATACCCTGATACTTATGGGCACAGATTCTGTACTACAGATCACCTGGTATAATGATACTACCATTGTCAGCACGGGCACGGATACATTCTATGTACCTGCCACAGCGGGAGTATACCACGCGATAGTAGCGGCAGGCAGCTGCGCTGATACGACTACCGGCATCACGGTTACTGCGCTGGTAACCCCATCGATAAGCATAAGCTCTACACCCGGCGATTCAGTTTGCCGCAATATACCTGTAGCTTTCGTCGCCACTACATCAAATGGCGGCAGCAGTCGCCTATATCAATGGACAAAGAACGGCAACACAGTAGGAACCGACTCTACATACACCGACACGATACCTGTCAATGGCGATGCTATCACAGCACAACTGATCAGCAATGCTACCTGCCGCACGCAAGATACTGCCATCAGCAATTCAATAACGCTCACAGTATTTTCATCTCCCTCAGTTACAGTATCCGTGCAGGGCTCGCTGCACAGGTGTGCGGGTGACAGTGTAAGGCTCACTGCTTCAGCAGGCAATACCTATCTCTGGAGCAACGGCGACACATCCCGTATCATCTTTGCCTCTATAGCCGGACCATATAATGTGACCGTGACCAATAGCCACGGCTGTACAGTCGTATCGGCACCGGATACGCTCACACTCGCTCCTACGGTACAGCCCGCTGTCACCATCAGCTCAGATGCCGGTGACACGATCTGCCTCAATACCAATGTAACCTTTCACGCCCTGTCTGTAAACGGCGGTACCAATCCACAGTACCAGTGGAAAAACAATAATATCAATGTGGGTAATACTGCCACATTCATAGGCACGGTGCTCCACGATGGCGATGTGATAAGCTGCGTACTCACGAGCAATGCTACCTGCGTCTCACCGCGCCGCGATACCAGTGCAGCGATTACGATGACAGTCCACACCCTACCGGTCGTATCTGTCAGCGGCGGTACTGTCGTGTGCACTTCAGACTCAGCTACGCTCACCGCCTCACCAGCGAATGCCAGCTACATGTGGAATGACAATGAGACTACCCAGTCCATCACCATCACGTCGGCAGGCACATACATAGTGACCGTAACCGACCAGAATAACTGCAGCGCTGCTTCTACACCATACGCCGTCTCATCTGTCTCCGTCCAGCAGGCTGCTATCACACAGTCCGGCGATTCTCTATATACGGGATCTTCGATGTTTTACCAGTGGTATTACAACGGGACCATCATCTCCGGTGTCACAGGACCGGCAGCTCTCGTAGAGCATAGCGGCTTCTATCAGGTAGCGACCATAGACAGCAATGGATGCAGGAGTATCTCAGCTATCGATACTATCGTGGTCGCAGGGATGAATGACCTCGCGCTTATTTCAGGCATGAGCCTTTATCCTAACCCAAGTACGGGGACCTTTACGATCACATGGTCAGACATGACAGCCAGGGACATCCGCATCACAGATGCCATAGGCAGTGTGATCGCAGAGGACAAAGCAATAACCACAGTGAGCAAACAGTACAACCTTAGCGGTCTGGCATCCGGCATTTATTATGTGCAGGTGTCGCAGGGTGGTTTGACCAGAACCATCAAGGTCAACGTCGTCAGGTAAATAAGTACCATAAAAAATAGAAGGCTCCTATGGAACTTCAGGTAGTTTGAATTTACAATTTACCTTATGCTTCGCATCAGAGATTTTATAAAAGAATGGCCAGTCATCTTTCCGGCAAATACTCAGCCATGGGAGTTTACCACTTCTTTGTCTGACCTGATAGTCCATTTGATCCCAACGCTGGACGCTGATTATATTGTAGACAAGGGCATAGCTATCCACAAAACGGCTATAGTAGAAGAAGCCGTGATACTGAAAGCTCCAATTATTATTGGCCCGAACTGCTTCATCGCGGCTCATGCCTATCTCAGGGGCGGCGTATATCTCGGTGACGCTGTCACCATCGGGCCTGGCTGTGAGATCAAGTCAAGCATCCTATTGTCGCATAGCTCTACGGCCCATTTCAATTTCATCGGGGACAGTATCATTGGCAGTTATGTGAATTTTGAAGCAGGCGCAGTCATAGCCAATCACTACAACGAAAAAGCTGATAAGAAGATAAACGTATATCACGATGGAAAGGTAATAGCCACCAACACTGAAAAATTTGGCGCCCTGATAGGCGATCATTGCAAGGTCGGGGCCAATGCTGTGCTTTCGCCGGGTACTGTATTAGCACCGCATAGTATTGTCAAAAGATTGGAATTGGTGGATCAGTCTATTACCTGAGAACTATTCCCTTTTCCACTATGATCATTCCATTCTGGCAATTGAAGATCTTAGCCGGGTATTTTTCTATCACCTGATAGTTGTGCGTAGCCATGAGGATAGCTGTGTCGTGTTCGCGGTTGATACGGATCAGCAGGGTCATGATCTCGCTGGCGGTTTCGGGGTCGAGATTGCCGGTAGGCTCGTCTGCTATGAGCACCGGAGGATTATTCATCAGCGCGCGTGCTATGACCAGACGCTGCTGCTCGCCGCCGGATAGCTGGTAAATCATCTTGGCTCCTTTGCCTATGACCCCGACTTCTGTTGTGACTTCCTCGATGCGGCTATTGATGCTTCCTTTATCCTCCCAGCCTGTGGCGCGTAGTACGAACTCAAGGTTTTGATTGACCGTACGGTCCGACAGCAAATGGAAGTCCTGGAATACGATCCCTTGCTTTCTGCGCAGCAAAGGTATTTGGCTTTTCTTCAGGTTGCGCATATCAAAGCCGCACACGATAGCTTCTCCCGTAGTCACCGGCACATCCGCATACATCGTTTTGAGCAGGCTGCTTTTGCCGCTGCCCGTTTTACCTATGAGATATATGAACTCGCCCTTATTGATCTCAAAGGTCACATCCCTGAGAATCAAGCCTGAGCTCTGGTAAATATCTACATGATTGTATGTGATGATCGTCTCTTCCACGTATTGCTAACGTATTTTCTCCGGTAAAAATATCAAATTGCGATGGCTATTTGCGATAACGCTGTGCAAGTAATACACAGCCGTCTGTGAAATGAGTACAGTCCTGGTTCCAGCCTCCAGGCTCTTGCTTCTTAAAACAAATGAACCTTTTTGCGCCTGAGCATAAAGACACTGCCCCCCAGCATCACGAGCCAGTAGACCCACTCGGCAGTCCAGATATACGGCAGTGTGATACCCGGTATATGAAACAATCCGTCGAAATACAGGAAATAGACCACTACTGTCAGTATCTCTATGTAAAGCGCTTCATGGGTGGTCTCGCCTACTGATACGACACCATTGAAGAAGATAACTGTAAAGGACAACATAATGAGCGCCACGATCACTATCCACATGATAGGTACAGCCTGATCGATCAGGACCATATCGTTAGTGAATAAATGGAGGATAAAACGCGGTGCCACCCCCAGTATAATGCATTGTACTGCCACCATCGCCATACTCATCAGGCTGATGCGGTGTATCGCTTTTTTGACTCCTTCGAGGTCATCCTGGACGCTGAGGTTGCTCACCACTGTATTGGTCACGGAGCCGAGGGCCCAGACCGGTACGCTGATAAATATGATCAATATCCTCAGTATACTGGATATAGCGAGGTTCTCCTGTCCCCGGGGCATCTTCTCTATGAATATGAATAGTACGAACCAGGCGCCATTGGCTATGATCGCCTGTATGACCAGCGGCACGGCTACTTTGGTCATATTGGAGATCAGCGGGAAATGCAGCTTCCTGATATTGAACAGTTGGAAGTCACGACGACGGTTATGTATGAATACCCCACCTACCATGACGAGGACAGACAACCACTCTGAGATAGATGATGCCAGCCCTGATCCCGCAATGCCCATCTCGGGGAAACCCCACTTGCCGAATACCAGCAGGTAGTTCAGTATGATATTGATGACCACCATGAGCCCGATGGACAGCGTGAGCAGCCTTGTTTTGCCGATGCCGGAGTAGAAGGAGATAAACACGCAGCTCGTGAAACTCGCCAGGATGCCCCATATCCGGTAGTTGAGAAAGGCTTCGCTGGCTTCCACGATCTCTTTATCATGCATCATAGCGCCCAGCAGCTTATTGGAGAAAATACGAATGAGCGCAAACAATACGAGGGATGAAGCGAGCATAATCACGATCGCATTGTCTACGATCTCACCAACTTCCTGCGGTTTGCCCTCTCCCATTTTGCGCGCTATGAGTATCTGCGTGCCACGCGTATAGGCAAAGCCGATCATAAAAAGTACTGAATAAAAAATAGCGCTGGGACCTATCGCGGCCTGCGCCACATTGGCGATGTGCGCATTGTCTATTTTGCCCATGAAAGCCGTGTCGCACATACCGATCATGGTATAGACCAGGTTGCCGAGTATAAGCGGATATGCTATGTGCCAGATCTCACGGTATGTAGCTTTCAGTTGGGACATCTACGGTGAATATAAAAACGATATTGAAAAAATTAAATTATAAATGCTTGCCTTTCACCACTCCAGCCTCTATCACCGCCATGGTAGTGCTGCTTTTTGCCACAGTTATTTTTTCTTCACCCTTGAGGTAATAAATCTCGCTCGCACAAAAATGGAAACGCTTCCCGGCCTTCTCCACCCATCCCCGGGCGTAAAACTTATCCGAGATGCCGGGGTTATAATACGACACCTTACACTCCACGGTAAACACCTGCTGGTCCTGCTCTACCATCGTATAGGCGGCAAATCCGCTCACCATATCACAAATAGCCGAGGTCACCCCGCCATGGAGGTAGCCGTTCTGCTGCTCGTGCATTTCCTGAAATACCAATTCCCCCGTCACCTCTCCCGGTTCTATACTTACAAACTCCAGGCCAAGCATCTTGTGAAATTTATTGCGGTCCATCTTGTAAGAGACGTATTCCCTCCATTTATTATTGCGTGGTGTCATATGGGCAAACGTAAGAAAAAGTTGCGGGATGGAAACCACTGATGATGGCAGATATCGGTAAATGCAGTTTCCTTTTCCATAGCCCACGGTTTAAAACCGTGGGCTATGGAAAAGATAACCGTCGAAACTTAGCCTTGTCCGACAGTCAACCGATTTTCTATCTTTGCCCGCGTGACCCCAAATACTCATACGCGCAATTTCTTCAATAGCATAGGCGACCCGGCTGATGTCAAAGGCAATGGCACCGAGCATCTCAAGCTCAGTGTGGATCACAGGCACATCCGCTACTTTATCGAGGCGGGAGATACCCATGTCTATTATGGAGAATATGCGCTGCAGTCAGTGGCCACAGACGCCGACCTCCGCGAGCAGGTGGAGATCATCTTGTCCAAAGATCCCTTTCTCCATAAGTCATACGCACTGGTCAAGATACTCTGGCAGAATGATTTTGAGATCGTGCCGACCGCATTCTATGATGAGGATGAGCGTACAGCCGGCACTGGTGTCAATACCATACTGGGTGGCGACGCTAAATTCCTGTTTGAAAAGATAAGTGGTGCTGATCAGCTACTGGAGGAGAAATTCCCCCTGGCCGTTCACTATCACTCTGGGGCCGTATTGATCGAAACACTCGGTGCGCTCGGCCTGACTCAGTCCAAAGACCTCTTTATAAACATACACGCACAGAATATCGAGGTGCTATATTTCGACGAAACAGGTGCCTTGAAAATATATAACCGCTACGAGTACCGGAGCTACCAGGACTATATCTATTTCGTACTGCTCGTGGCAGATGAGATGAACCTCAACCGCGAAGAGACAAAGGCTGTGCTCATGGGTGAGGTCAGCGCGGACTCACAGCTATACGAGGTGACCACGCGCTATTTCAGGCAAACAGCCTTCATCAAGCAACCCGCAGACAAACGCTTCAGCAGTACTTTTGAGGGCTACCCCGTTCATTTCAACTATCCACTCTACAATCTGTAACCATGCGCATCATAGGAGGAGAACTCAAAGCCCGGCAGTTTCACCCGCCGTCAAACATACCTACCCGCCCCACGACCGATATGGCCAAGGAGGGCCTGTTCAATATTATCAATAACAGTTTCAACTTTGACAATATCAAAGTGCTCGATCTTTTTGGCGGTACAGGCAGTATCAGTTATGAGTTTGCTTCACGTGGCTGCACTGACATTACAACTGTAGAGATATTCCCTAAGTGTGCCAACTTCATCAAAAAGACCGCCCTCGATTTTGGATTCAAGCAGATCAAAGTTCTGCAGATGGATGTATTCAAATACATGGAGAGCTGTACGGAGAAATATGATGTGATATTCGCCGGACCACCCTATCCCCTGCCTAACCTGGGCGATATACCGGACATTCTGTTTCAGCACGATCTCATCGATGGCGAGGGTTGGTTCATACTTGAGCACAACCCAGACCACAATTTTAAGCAACATCCGCATTTCCACAGGTCAAAAACGTACGGTACGACAACCTTCGCCATTTTCACTAATGCAGGGCCCCTCCCAACCCTCCCCGAAGGGGAGGGCTAAATCAAATACAAGCATGAGCGAATTGAAATTATTCATGATACTTATAGGATACCGGCCGAAGGGCTTCAATACGGAGCAGCACGATGTTATCTTTCACATAGGCACTAATGTGGAGGAACCTGCCACCCTACAACAGATCAGGTCTACAGTGCCGCTGCCTAAATCTGTCCTCGTTCATATCGATACCTATGTGGAGGTCACACAGGCAGACGGCTATGCGGTATCTGTTTCAAAAGAAAAGCTATCAAGCACATCCGGCAGTCCAAGACTATACTATGTCAATCTCGGCGGATACAGGAAGGGCATATTCCAGGAATTTCACAAATCCATCCTTCTAGCACTGGATAATCCCGATGATCTAAAAAAACGTGCATTAGCAGACTCCTTTGCTACAGAGATGGACAGCGACTTTGCTTCTGATGCGAAGCCACATGTAGATGACCGGATGAAGTTGGGCGTTGATATAGATGATGTACTGGATGTTCAGCAGGGCTTTGACGATTATTATATCACGCTTACTTCCAATCCGGGTGGCAAAGACTCTATCCACTCTCCTGTCATCAAGGGATATTTGAAATTGGAATTTTAAAGGGTTTATTTAGCTTTATACTTCATCTTGTAACATGAAAAAAATCGCCATCTTCCCCGGCTCCTTTGACCCGATCACCAGTGGCCATGTGGATATAGTAAAGCGCGCACTGCCGCTGTTTGACAAGATCATCGTCGCCATCGGTGTCAACTCCCAGAAGCAGTCCCTCTATCCGCTGGAGAAAAGAATGGAATGGATCAAACGCGTTTTCAAAAATGAAAAGAAAATATCAGTAGAGTCATACGAAGGCCTGACGGTCAACTTCTGCAATGAACGACATGCCAACTACATCGTGCGCGGTATCCGCTCATCGTCCGATTTTGACTATGAGAAGACCATCGCACATTTGAACACTGCCATGTATCCCAATATAGAAACAGTCCTCATCCTCGCCACCGCAGAGCTATCCTCCGTCTCCTCCACCATCGTCCGCGAGATCATCCGCGGCAAGGGCAAGGTGGATAAGTTCGTACCCAAAGAGATCGTGAAAGAGCTAAAACTGTCATAGCGTTGGGACCTTCCGATCCATCAGGAATTCAAAAGAAGTCCATTCTATGGGCGGTCATGAAAGCCATTGCCTGGGCGCTTCTGCGATCATTGCTCTGTGCCATGGTGCTGATATTTTTTTTCGGACCTAACGTAGCTGGCTTTACGCTGGCAGTTTTAGCTTGCGTGGTTTCATTCTGGCCGGTGGGGAGAATGCTAATAAAATAAAATATCGGAGGTTTTGATTCAAAATATGTCACAAAAGGGTCACAATACCCTGTCCTCACTGGTCTTTTAAAAATACAAGGGTTATCTTCGTGTTATAATAGTGAAATGAATATCAGGCAGTGTATTTTATTAGTCATCGCGCTTTGCAGCAGCTATGTTATTTTCGGGCAGACCAAAACGACAATCGACACCGCGATAACAGCGGAAGACGCCAAAGCATCCCCTACCAATCTTGCTAAGGCCAAATTTCAGATTAATGACATCAAGAATCGCGGAATCATAGTGCGCCTCAAAACGAATAAGGACCGTATAGAAGCATACCGCCGCGAGGGATACAAAAAGGTAGCGGATAAACTGGAAGAAAGCTCGAGGAACACCAATCTGCGACTTACCTATGCATTCATCACTAAGTGGACTTATAGCCCGGTTTACTTCATGGAGTCGCAATACACAAGATTGTTGCTGCTTCACGACACCCTTATGGCCAAAACATATGACTTGCAAAGAGACACTGCGATTTATGTGAACCGCGACAGCTTTTACATCGCGGACTATGGCGACCTGATGGGCACCCAGCTGCAGAATGGGCAGATCAATCGCACTGAACAGTCTACCACACCAGTAGATAATGATGCTATCGTGATCAAAGACCATCAGCAAAGCCAACTACAGGCACCGATGCCTTTCGCAGCTATGGCGGGTTTACTGGGGACATATAGCAATCTGGCCCCAGCTACCTTCTCTTCTATAGGGACCATGCCGGGAAGTTCAGTACCGATGGTTACAACTGGAGGAAATGAGAGTACAGGAGAATATTTACACAAAAATAATTACCTCAGAGATCCATCTCTACCCGCACCGGATACGCTGATGCTTGCCAGCAGGGACACTTCTATATCTCCTTATGATCGATTAAGCAGATACCTCGTGCATATCGATGGTGCCAGAGTACCTCCGCACAAAGATTCCGTCAATAAATATATAGACCGGATATACGATGATATAGAGGCTCATAAATATTCCGACAAATACACAAGGATCACGAGCAGGCTCAATTATAAATTGATTGAGTATTATTGCAAACGACTTAGCAAGGACAGGAACCTAATCTGTAATGACGATATAATATACTGGTGGCACAGAAATCCCAACATACGATACCTGACAGCGATACCACTCCTGCGGCAACAGCTGAGCTCTATTACCGACAAAGAGCCGAGCCCTCCACACATGGAGCCCCCGCCTCATATCGGGAAATACTAGAATTGCAGGAGCGCCTCTTTGAGGCAAATCTCAGCGCCAAGGCGGCGGGCGCTCCGACTCAGAATACCCTGATAGTCGTAGAGCATCCCCATACGTACACTCTCGGCAAATCCGGTGATGAAAAGAATATGCTCTTCAAACCAGAGACCGTCGGCGCAGCTTTTCATAAAATAACAAGAGGTGGCGACATCACCTATCACGGCCCCGGCCAAATGGTCGTTTATCCGATCTTTGATCTTGACACTTTAGGTATGGGACCGGCTGCTTTCGTAGCAGCGCTGGAAGATACAGCTATAGATACTGTAGCCCATTATGGTATCGTGGCTACACGCCTTGCCGATGCTCCCGGTATCTGGCTCGATGCAGAAACTGCCCCGCGCAAAATATGCGCCGTAGGCCTGCGCATCAGCCGGGGCTGTACTATGCACGGCATCGCGCTCAATGTAAATACCGACCTGAAATATTTCAGCTATATCGTCCCTTGTGGCTTGCCTGACAAGGCGGTGACTTCTTTGAAGAAAGAATTGGGAAGGGAAGTGAGTATGGATGAGGTGCGCGAGGCGTTTTTGAAGAATTTGCAAAGTCGATTGCAAATAAATTTGTCATAGCCCCTATATAATGAATACCATAACAGCAATATGGCGTGCTGCCTGGTTTGACCTGGACTATTCTATAAAGTGTGGCGTCATAGCTGAATATAGACTAGTACATGAAAGCGGATTACATAGAGTCCATTAATTAATTACGCAAATATATCTATCTTTGTGCCATAAAATAAATATATGGCACGTCCCACGCTTCAAATCAAAGGCTATTCATCGGCTGATATAAAGTCCTTATTCCGCAACGATGAAAAATACACCATAGGGCTTAGGCTTTACGCTGTTTATCAGGTTTCATTAGGTCAATCCAGCAGAAACCTGGAGGAGCTTTATAATACAAGTGCCAAACAAATAACCAATTGGGTTCACCGATTTGAAAAAGAAGGGATTGAGGGGCTTAAAGATAAAGAAGGCAGGGGTCGGACTTCACGCCTTGATAAGGAGCAAGAGAGCAACTTAGCAAAATTATTGATGACCGAATTACCTTCTGATCATGGCTATAACACGGCTACCTGGACTGGTCCTATCCTAATAGAATGGATTAAAACTCATTACAAGATAACTTATAAGAAGGCGCAGATTTACAATATCCTAAAACGATTAGGATTCAGCTATCAAAAAGGACGAGGTCTTTTTCCGGAAGCAGATGAACATAAACAAGAGGCCTTCAAAGGGGCTTTAAAAAAAACTGCTCGAAGAAAAGCCTGATACCGTTTTGCTTTATGAAGATGAATGCTCTTTATCTAACACGGCAACTATAGGCTACCAGTGGGGCTGCAAAGGCAAACAGCCACAAATAGCTTGCAAGCAGCGACAAAGGGAGCGGCAGACAGTGTTTGGAAGTTGCAATTATGATACAGGCCAGGTAACAGTGAGTTTTGCAGATAGAGGGAATGCCCAAACCTTCAAAAAGCACTTAAAGAAAGTTTTGCATGCTTATCCGGGTACATCAAAAATTATTATGGTACTGGATAATGTGGCCTATCATCATGCCCGAAGGATAAAAGAATGGTTATCCAAACAAAGCAGACTAGAGCTATTCTTTCTCCCACCCTATAGCCCAGATCTGAATGCTATCGAAAGAGTGTGGTGGTACATGCGAAAGAAGATTACACACAACCGATACATTCAAACATTAAAAAAGCGGAAAGCTGAATTCTGGAAAATGTTCTCTCACTTTCAAAAGCCTAATACTA
>JAOQAO010000151.1 GCA_025963485.1 Bacteroidota bacterium
ACCGGTCGGTCACAGTGATGGTATCGGGCTTGCAGCTTTTAGGCACGGCGAATATTCCCGTGGAGTTGGTCACAGACTGTCCACCGCTGCTCAAGTGGTAGGTATAGGGTGAAGCGCCCCCGGCGATCAGGGTTGTGAAAATACTGTCTAAAGTGCCTGATGTAGAAGCAGTTAGTGATATTTGGGGGGAGGGGATATTCACATCTATCTGTGCCGTGGTGAAGATATTGGAGCATGAGTCCAGTACCCGTACCCAATAATGGCCTGTACATATACAGAAGATATTGGAGCTTTGGTATGCGCCAAAACCACTATTGCTGCTGGTCGATGATATAGCATAGCGGAAGGGCGGTTTGCCCCCGGCGACAGTCACCTGGAGGCAATAGGTACTGGTAATGGAGGCTGTCAGCACCGGAAACTGGTAATTGCCCCCTACCGTAGCGGTCGCAAAGGAGACGTTACCTGCTGCATCCACCACCTTTATGGTATAGGTACCCCTGGGCATGGTCACAAAGGTACTGGAGAGGGGCGCCAGGGCTATAGGATAGGTAATATTCGGATACGACGGTCCGCTGATGATCGTAAAAGTGTACGGACCTGTGCCGCCGGAAGCCGCTACACGGATGGTCCCGTCATTGAAGCAGATAGAAGGGGTAGCCGTACTATCTGTGATCACCACCTGCCCGAAGGCTGTGAAAGTGAGTGAGAACGCCAAAAGAGTGTATAGAAGTCTGGTCATCATATTGGTTAAAACCCGAAAGTAGGCTTTTTGAGCAACTAGCCTAAATCTTTATTTTTTGTCCGCTTTGCAACGGTTTTGCCCATATTTTAGTCCTGCAGCCTCTCTTTTAAATTAATTGTACATAAAATTTTGAGAGCTTGTTGATAAGTTATATATTTGCAGTCCTTTTATAAAAGGGGTAGTATCTGAATGGCAAAACAAGACTTGATCGTACAGGATGGAACAATCATAGAAGCGTTGAGTAACGCCATGTTCCGTGCAAAATTAGAGAACGGTCATGAGCTCATCTGCCACATATCCGGCAAGATGAGGATGAACTATATCAAGATACTCCCGGGAGACAGGGTACAGGTGGAGATGAGTCCATACGATCTGAATAAAGGAAGAATAACATTTAGGTATAAATAAACGATACAATAACTAAGCAATGAGAGTAAGAGCATCCATCAAGAAAAGAAGCGTTGACTGCAAGATAGTCCGCCGTAAAGGCGTATTGTACGTGATCAACAAGAAGAACCCTAAGTTCAAACAAAGACAAGGTTAATTAATCAAAAATAAAGAGGCACACAAAGCATGGCACGTATATCAGGCGTTGACTTACCAAAGAACAAAAGAGGCGAAATAGGCTTGACCTATATATTCGGTATCGGCAGGACTACTGCCAAGAAGATACTGACCTCAAATAATATTGATATCAATACAAAGGTAAAGGACTGGAATGATGAGAACATCAACGGTATCCTGAACTATATAGCCAACAACCTGAAGCTCGAAGGTGAGCTCCGTGGTGAGGTGCAGCAGAATATCAAGCGCCTCCAGGATATCGGTAGCTACCGTGGTATCC
Organism: Bacteroidota bacterium; assembly: GCA_025963485.1. Classification (GTDB taxonomy): domain Bacteria; phylum Bacteroidota; class Bacteroidia; order Chitinophagales; family LD1; genus UBA1941. Next base: position 1,587 of record JAOQAO010000151.1, read on the forward strand.
GTCACCGTAAGGGCCTCCCTGTACGTGGACAGCGTACCATCACTAACGCACGTACCCGTAAGGGTAAGCGTAAGACGGTCGCTAACAAGAAAATGGTAACTAAGTAATCATCATAAACAAATTGCCTTCCTGCTTCTTAGTAGCCTGAAGGTCGAAAATCTCAATTATCAAATGGCAAAACAGCAACAACAACAACCTACCGCCAAGGCCAAAGCCAAGAAGAGGGTAGTAAAAGTAGACCACGAAGGCAAAGCTTTCATCAGCGCTACTTTCAACAACATCATCATCACTTTCACCAATATGAATGGCCAGGCCATATCATGGTCTAGTGCTGGTAAGGTGGGATTCCGTGGTTCTAAGAAGAATACACCGTATGCAGCTCAGCTCGCATCTGGTGAAGCGGCCAAGGTAGCTCACGACGCAGGTCTGCGCAAGGTAGAAGTATTCGTACACGGTCCGGGCGCCGGCAGGGAGTCTGCCATCCGCGCGATCCACACATCGGGTATCGAGGTTACTTTCATCAATGACACTACACCTATTCCTCACAACGGATGCCGCGCTCCTAAAAAGAGAAGGGTATAACATCCCATGGAGACGCATATACTTTGCGTCTGAGTAAGGAATAAATTAAAAACAAGAAAGAACTCAATATAATATGGCAAGATATACAGGCCCAAAAACAAGGATCGCTCGTAAATTCGGTGAAGCAATATTCGGTCCGGACAAATACTTTGACAAAAGAGGTTATGCTCCTGGTCAGCACGGTTTGTCCAAGAAGCGCAAAACGCCTTCTGAGTATGCAGTACAGCTCGCTGAGAAGCAAAAAGCAAAATATACTTACGGCCTGCTCGAAAGGCAGTTCCGCAACCTGTTTGAGAAAGCATCCCGCAAAAAGGGTGTCACAGGTGAAAACCTCCTCAAGCTCCTCGAAGCAAGGTTGGACAATACAATATTCCGTCTTGGATTTGCCAAGTCAAGGAGCCAGGCTCGTCAGCTCGTAGGCCACAAACACGTAACTGTAAACGGTGATGTAGTAAACATCCCTTCATATACACTCCGCCCGGGAGACAAGGTAGCTATCCGCGAAAGGTCTAAAAACCTCGAAGTGGTTCAGACATCTCTCACCGGCAAAGGCAAGAAATTCAACTGGCTCGCTATCGATGAGAAATCGGTAGAAGGTACTTTTGTTGATTTCCCTGAGCGCGACCAGATACCTGAGAATATCAACGAGCAGCTGATCGTCGAGTTGTACTCTAAGTAAACTGACCGCAGCTGATCCCGCAAGCATCAGCATGAAAAGCGGAAGGTGATTATTGAGCTCATTATTTCAGAAAAAAACAAACAAAACATATATGGCAATATTAAGCTTCCAAAAACCAGATAAAATAACATTACAAAAGTCTACAGATTTCGAAGGTACTTTCGAGTTCAAACCTTTGGAGCCGGGATTTGGTGTCACAGTGGGTAATGCCCTGCGCCGCGTACTGTTGTCTTCTTTGGAAGGATATGCTATCAGCGGTATCAAAGTATCAGGCGTCGATCACGAGTTCTCTACTATCAAAGGTGTGATAGAAGACGTGACCGAGATCGTACTCAACCTGAAGCAAGTTCGCCTCAAAAGGGTAATGGACGACGACAACAACAACGACAAAATATACATCTCCCTCAAAGGCGCTGACTCTTTCAAGGCCGAGCACATCGAGAAGCACACAAATGTATACCAGGTCATGAACCCGGATCTCGTGATCTGCAACATGAACGGTACTGTGCATATCGAGATGGAACTCACTATCAGCAAGGGCCGCGGATATGTACCGGCAGATGAGAACGCAGGTGGTGGCCAGCCAGGCTTCATCGCGATAGACTCTATATACACGCCGATCAAGAATGTAAAATATGCAGTAGAAAATTTCCGTGTCGACCAGCGCGTCGACTTCGAGAAACTGATACTGGACGTGACTACAGACGGTACGATCAATCCTGAGGAAGCAGTAAAGGAAGCATCACGCATCCTGATCCAGCACCTCATGCTGATCACCGACGAGCATATCACTTTCGACGCGCCACAGGCCGTAGAGAATGAAATGGTAGATGAGCACATCCTCCACATGCGCAAGCTGCTGAAAACACCTCTGGAAGATCTCGATCTCTCAGTACGTGCATTCAACTGCCTCAAAGCTGCCAAGATCAACTCACTGGAAGAACTGGTATCATTCAACACGAATGACCTCCTCAAGTTCCGCAACTTCGGCAAGAAGTCCCTGGTAGAGATCGAAGCATTGCTTCACGAGAAAGGTCTGCACTTCGGTATGGAGCTGAGCAAATACAAACTGGACGAGTGATCTTTTTAGACAAAAGATATTAGACAATAGACATTAGACAAAGACAAGAAAAGCTATAAACAATGAGACACGGAGATAAAGTAAACAACCTCGGAAGGACCACATCGCACAGGCATGCGCTCCTCAGGAATCTTGCTATCGCATTATTCACGCACAAGAGGATATTCACGACACTGGCGAAGGCTAAAGCCCTCCGTGGATTCGTAGAACCACTGATCACTAAGAGCAAGACTGACTCTACGCACAGCCGCAGGCTTGCTTTCAGCTACCTGAATGACAAGGAAGCTGTAAAGGAACTCTTCGGTACGATCGCTGCCAAGGTAGGTGACCGTCCGGGTGGATACACTCGCGTCATCAAGACTGGCTTCCGTGCAGGTGATGCAGCGGAAATGGCGATGATCGAGATGGTAGACTTCAACGAGATCTACACTCAAAACAAGAACGCTGCTAAAACTACCGAGCCTAAGAAGAAAACACGTAGGGCTGGTGGATCCAAGACAGCTGCCACAGGCGAAAAGGCTGCAACTAAGAAAGCAGCAGCTCCTAAAGCCAATAAAGCTGACAAGCCAACGGACGAAACTCCGGAAGCAGAAGCATAAGATCGAACTAATCAAGCATACTAAAGCTCCGAAGCAATTCGGGGCTTTTTGTTTTAGGCGAGGAGGCAGACTTTCCAAGTCTTCCGGCTCTAAATGGGACTTTGTAGCTATAGAGTCCGGACTCAGGCTAAAAGACTTGGAAAGTCTCTCTCATCGATGATATGGCTTTCCCTTTCCATAGCCTACTTCCTGATATCAATCATCTATCGGTCCATAGATACATTCTATTCCCTACCACTTATTATTCACTAAATTTGCAGCACTAAAAAAAGTGAAACACACATGGCAGTAGCATTATTGACAGACGCAGATTTTCAAACTAACATATCTCAACACGACAAGGTCATAGTAAAATACTACGCCGACTGGTGTGGTTCGTGCAAGTTGTTTGCACCGAAGTTTAAGAGGCTATCTAATGATGAGCGCTATGCAGGTATTGAGTTCATAGAGATCAATGCCGAGACAAATCCCGAGGCGCGCAAAGCAGCTGGAGTAGATAATCTCCCTTTCATGGCTACGTTCAAAAATGGCCAGCTGTTGCAAGGCGACTCCACGTCCAAAGAAGAATTTGTAGTAGAAATGCTTGAAAAATTGAAGGGATAAATATCGATCACGTATCGGCTGTTCCCGATTCCCCGATTTTCAGTTTAACCGATCAACTAAAAAACAATGCAAGTAGCCATCATAAAACAACTCGCGGAAACACATACCACTGAAGCGCTGAGGGCCGCAGAGGATGCCATACTCAATGAACAGACACCCGCGATAGAAGTAGAAGGCAAAGACGAAGGTGAGCAGCTCACCCACGTCCTGGCAGCTATTGAGATCCATCATGACATGGATAAACACGGCATCGACTTCCGCACGGCACTAAGAAACTATTCACAAAGAGTAAGAAATTCTATCAGCTAAGAAATCGTCATTGCGATGAATTTTTCGCGTGAAGAATAAAAAGCGTAAAATTCAGAAGCAATCTGTATCTAATAATAGCAATATGTCAGTAGGGTGTTTTGACTTCCCTTTGTCTGCACTTTACAGATTGCTTCGTCACTTCGTTCCTCGCAAGGACGGTAGTTATATTATGGTTTAAAATTAGGGTCCGCCGCACTCTTGCTTTTCTTCAGCTTGTCATAGATAGACGAGATCGGATTGTAGAATCTTGACTTCTCCTTATGCACATATTTCGCAGGAGCTATGCCCGATACGGATACTGTCTGCGCGATCCCTTTTCCCTTTATGAACTGGTCGATAAACTCTTCCTTATTGTGAAAGGGATAGATCGTCACCGTCTTGAGTGAATAAATATCCGGTACGAGTTGTAAGGTGAATGTGTACTTCTCTTTGTCAGGTATAGCGCTGACGGGTATGGTCTTGGGGATATAGCCCAGTGCAGAGAACTTCAGCGTGTCTGTAGGATATACGTACATAGTAAACTTGCCATCCACTTCTGCCGATACCCCCTTTTTTTGATTAGTGATCCAGACATTGGCAAAGGGTACCGCTTCTTCTGATTTGAGATCAGCTACACGCCCCTTGATCATGTATTTGCCCTCCGTAAACTCAAAATTCATCTGTGCCATCGACCATGTCGAGCAGAGGATAAAGAGTGCAGAAAAGAGAACGGATAAAAGAATAGCCTTTCTCTGGGATGGAGCGTGTATCATTCGTTTCACTATGTCAAATGTAACAAAAACGGTAGTAGTGCTCCGGTAGTATCTGCGCATTAAGGATATTTATGAGAGCATGACAGGGGCAGAACGGGCTTTTCAAAATATTCTTATATTCATTTCATGAAAAAGCATATCCCGACCATAGCTATATTCGGCCTGCTAATATTCCTCGCCGTTGGCGTGAATTCTTGTATCAAAACCAAATCAGATGCTTTGGATCCGATACTAGGAGATTATACCGGGGTATTGATTGATTCTTCTTTAGTGACCAACCAGAATACGTCATTTTCTAGTTTTGTGGTTACCATCGGTAAGCTGACCTCAAGCCGGATCAGCATCAGCTCGACCGTACCGCAGATGGAGCCTTTTTATGCGGATGTGATCACCAGCTCCACTGGTTTTTATTTTAACATTCCCGGCCAGTCGGTCAGTGACAAAAATACACAGGGCGCCGATCTGGCGGCTTATCATTTTCCGTCGGGGTATACCGGCGTATTTGTCACGGCCACGCACACGTTGACATTTGCCAGCAGGGTGGACAATACTACAACCGGACAAGGTGTGATCTCTTCATACACAGGCACAAAGCAGTAGACCTTTCAGGCTGGAAATATCGGAAAACAGTCATTTTTTGCTTGTTTTTTTGTTAAAATTGACGTTTTTTGATCAAAAAAGCATTGTTGCTATATTTTTTTTAACTTCGTTATCCCATTCCTTTAAAACAAAAACCATGGATTTAAAACAGATACAAGAACTCGTCAAACTGGTCAATAAATCGGGTATCAGTGAGCTACAAGTGAAAGAAGGAGATTTTGAGGTCACGATCAAGACCGGTAGCAGCGCTCAGCCTGTACAATATGCTCCCGCCTACACACAGCAAGCTCCGCAGCAAGTGCAGCAGGCAAACAATGAATTCATATCCGAGACTCCGGCCCAGGCGGCAGCTACGGCGGCTAAGGCTGAGAATACATCTACATTCCGCTCACCGATGATAGGTACCTTCTACCGCAAATCAGGCCCCGACAAGGACCCGTTTGTCAAGGTAGGTGATAACATTAAGAAGGGCGACGTGCTATGTATCATAGAAGCGATGAAGCTATTCAACGAAATAGAATACGACGGCGATGGTGGCAAAGTGGTCAAAATACTGGTAGATGACTCATCGCCGGTAGAGTATGATCAGCCCCTATTCCTTTTGGAGAAGGTGTAAGCGTATTAAATAGCTGAAGTTTTCAAAAATGATTTTTCAAAAAATAAAATAAGGCCCGGCTGTTAAGCCTCCTCTTCAGGGAGGTTTGGAGGGGCCTGTTAGCATATGTTCAAAAAAGTATTGATAGCCAATAGAGGGGAGATAGCCCTGCGTATCATCCGTACATGCAAGGAGATGGGCATCAAAACCGTCGCCGTGTATTCGACGGCAGACAGGGATAGCCTTCACGTGCGCTTTGCCGATGAGGCAGTATGTATAGGTCCCCCCCGCAGCAAGGACTCCTACCTCAATATGGCGCATATCATAGCCGCTGTGGAGCTCACAGGCGCAGATGCAGTGCATCCGGGCTATGGCTTCCTCGCGGAGAATGCGGAGTTCGCCGATCTTTGCAATAAATATAATGTCAAGTTCATCGGCCCCACAGGCGCTCACATCCGCGCTATGGGCGATAAGATCACCGCCAAGGAGACTATGATCAAAGCTGGCGTACCATGTATACCGGGCTCTGGTGGCCTCGTGGAGACGGTCGAGGATGCTAAGAAAATAGGCAAACAGATAGGATATCCTGTCATCATCAAGGCTACAGCCGGAGGCGGTGGCAAAGGCATGCGCGTGGTCCACAACGAATCGGAGATAGAGAAAGCCTATACAAATGCCCGCACGGAAGCCGCAGCGTCATTTATGAACGATGGTGTCTACATGGAGAAATTCATCGTAGAGCCACATCATATAGAGATACAGGTTGCGGGCGACCAGACCGGCAAAGCTTGCCACCTCAGCGAGCGCGACTGCTCTGTGCAGCGCCGCCACCAGAAGCTTGCAGAGGAAGCCCCTTCGCCATTTATAGATGAGTCGGTGAGGCAGCAGATGGGCGAGGCCGCTGTACGCGCCTGCGAGGCTATCAAGTATGAAGGCGTGGGTACGATAGAGTTCCTGGTGGACATTCACAAGAACTTCTATTTTATGGAGATGAATACGCGTATCCAGGTAGAGCATCCCGTGACAGAAGAGGTGATGGACTTTGATCTGATCAAGGAGCAACTCCTCATCGCTGCAGGCACACCGATATCGGGCCAGATGTACTTTCCAGAGAAGATGCACGCTATCGAGTGCCGCGTGAATGCAGAGGACCCACTGAATAACTTCGCACCATCTCCCGGTAAGATCACTGCTCTGCATACCCCCAAGGGCTATGGCGTGCGCGTGGATACACACATCTATGCAGGCTATACTATCCCGCCATATTACGATTCACTTTTAGCAAAGGTCATCTGCCGTGCCAAGTCGCGCGAAGAATGTATCGTCAAGATGGAGCGCTCCATGAAAGAGTTTATCATCGAGGGTGTGAAGACCACTATCCCATTCCACATCGCACTGATGAATAATCCCGAATTCCGCGCTGGTAAATATGACACCGGACTGCTGGAGCGCTTCGACTATGCACAGGCCATTAAGGATATGGACTGGGAGCCGTGATCTGAAGAATAAGTTGTTTTAATTCTTTCAATGAATCCATTCGATCAACACGAATTTGATATTCGCCTGGAGTGGGGTATCAAAGGCGTAGAGATGCTGGCACCGATCTCGGATGTTATCATCATTGTTGACGTACTTTCTTTTTCTACCTCTGTAGATGTAGCAATAAGTCAGGGTGCAGTAGTATATCCGTATCGCTATAGAGATGATTCGTCAAAGTCTTATGCAGCGCAGATGGGTGCGCTTCTTGCAGGCGGACGACGAGAAGGGGATAGTGTTTATTCCTTATCCCCCGCATCACTTCTTTCATTACATTCAGGTACGCAACTCGTTTTACCTTCACCTAATGGGTCCACGCTTAGTTTGGCCACTGGCGACACAAAAACAATTTGTGGTTGCTTGCGAAACGCTAAAGCTGTAGCTGACGCCGCAATGCGAATGGGAAGGAAAATTTCAATCATCCCGGCAGGAGAAATTTGGCCCGATAGCAGCCTTAGACCGGCTCTGGAGGATATGATAGGAGCAGGAGCTATAATTTCCTATCTTAAAGGGAGGCTTTCACCGGAAAGCATTGCAGCCTTATCTGTATTCAATGATTGCAAAGATATTTACGAGCAAATAAGCCGATCCTCCTCAGGGAAGGAATTGATCGCTATGGGTTTTGAAGAAGATGTCAGGATAGCCAGTAAATACAATGTAAGTGACAGTCTACCCGTACTATTAAAGGGAGCCTACACTAAATTGATCAGCTAACCACTGTTATGAAAAGAACAATCTCATTTCATCTTTTTATTGTAGTGATTATCCAGCTTGTGATATCGCCATGTCATGCCCAATCATTCTCATCCAACATACCTGCTGCATTTAATGCCATGAGCGCCACACCTCAGGTTCTTTATCTAAAAAAGAACCATATCAAAGTCCCGTCAGGCGGCCACCTGCAGGGTATACAGCAAAGCCCTGATAGTACTTTTGTTATTACCGCGAGCTCAGCCAGCTACTCATATTATCTCACAGCGAAGAACGGCCAATTCACATCCGCGCAAAAGATAAATGAGAGTCCATTCCGTCATGCGGGTGGATGCCAGATGTCAGGTTATATACTTTTCGTAGGAGCGGAGGATAATGTGGCAAAGGATAAATCCGAAATTATGCTGGTCTCTCATTCTACTGATGGCGCTCATCCAATTATTTATCCCATTATCCATCGTAACGGTAGTTTCAAAAGATCAACTGCTGGAGCCGTAGGGATCACGCTATCTAGTAACTATTACCTTTTGGCAGTGGCCGATTGGGACTCCCGCAATATTGATTTCTACCGATGCACGAATGGTAATCCGAGAAACTTTGATTCGCTCACCACCTTTCACGCACCTGATGGCAAGGACTGGGGCTCTTATCAGTCTATCAACCTCATTTCCGATGTAGGAGGAAAGGTATACCTGATAGGCTTTGGTCTGGACGGAGTGAATAACCGCGCCGACCTCTTTGAGGTTACATTTCCTGACGGTAAGGTTGATCTCCAACTCATAAGCTCCCGAAACTTTAAATGCAAAGGCGCCTCCTTCAGATATGGAGCCGGAATCGGCACCACGCCGGATGGTAGACTGGTCATATATAGCTGTGGCAGAAATGTGAGTGATCATACCCCAGTCAATATTTTCAAATAAGTATTTGATTTTGCATACTAAATCCGAATTCATTAAATTTGGTGTATGGAAAAGTTTAGAAAACTAACCCCACATGATCTCGCCTTTGGTATAGGCCGCAAAGCTACTAAGGAGGAGTTGGAGGAGTTGTTTAGTCGACCCGAAGGCAAAGGCAAGGAGGCCAGCCAGGTGGCTGAGGATATAAAGAAGCGACTCGCCGAAAAAAGACATAAAAAGGCTTCATGAAGGTTGAGATAAAGCCTGAGGCAGAAGCCACGCTTTTCGAAATTGCTTATTTTATAGATTGTATCAATACTGATGGGGCTGGCGACAGATGGATCGATAGATTCATTGCTCATCTATACTCCTTTGCTAAACCTAATGTCATTTATGCTTTATGTAATAATGAAGAGCTGGCTGCCTTAGGTTTGAGTTGCATAAATTTTAATGACTGGATAGCAGCTTTTGTCATGGACGGGGATACTCTTGTGGTTCGCAAAATCATTAGAGGTAGTTTTTTGCTGTAAAACTCTTTGAAAGCGCCTCTGTCATTGACCTTGACGATCATTCTCGCCCCTTGCCCTTCACTTTCTGTACTTTTTCTCACTAAACATTTGGATAAATGTGGATAAAGGGTATCTTTGCAGTCCATTTTTAGGAAAAGAACGGTTGGAATCGTTCGCAAACAACATACAGAATGAGTCAAACTAAGCATACGCCGCGCTTACAAACGCGCTATATGGAGCAGATCGCTCCCGCCCTCATGAAGAAGTTCAACTACACTTCATTCATGCAAGTACCACGCCTCGAGAAAATATGCCTCAACCAGGGTGTCAATGGTGCTACTTCAGACAAGAAACTGGTCGATATCGCAGTACAGGAAATGACGATCATAGCTGGTCAAAAGGCTGTACCGTCTAAGTCTCGCAAGGATATCTCCAACTTCAAACTCCGTAAGAACGTACCGATCGCATCACGTGTCACTCTCCGCAGAGAGCGCATGTATGAGTTCCTCGACCGTTTCGTTTCTATCTCGCTGCCACGTGTACGTGACTTCAAGGGAGTCAACAGCAAAGGATTTGACGGCCGTGGCAACTACAACATGGGTATCAAGGAGCAGATCATCTTCCCGGAGATCGACATCGACAAGGTGACCAAGCTCAATGGTATGGATATCACATTCGTGACATCTGCCAAGACCGACGAAGAAGCATATGCACTGCTCGAAGCACTGGGAATGCCTTTCACTAAAAAACAAGCACAATAATATACTATGGCAAAGAAGTCAGTAGAAGCAAGACAAAGGAAGCGCGAAAAGCTTGTAGCTCAATACGCAGAAAGGCGCAAAGAGCTGAAAGCAGCAGGTGAGTGGACACTGCTGGACAAGCTGCCTAAGAATTCATCTAAGGTACGCCTCCGCAACCGTTGCCAGCTCACAGGCAGGCCGCGTGGCTACGTGAGGATGTTCGGCATCTCCCGTATCAAGTTCCGCGATCTGGCATCAGATGGCAAAATACCTGGTGTAACCAAGGCGAGCTGGTAATCATAATTTAGAAACAACAACAAAAGATAAACCAAATGGTAATCGATCCAATATCAGACTTCCTGACACGCATCAGAAACGCACAATCTGCCAATCACAGGATGGTAGAGATCCCTGCGTCAAACACGAAGAAGAAGATCACTGAGATACTTTATAATAAAGGCTACATCCTCAAGTACAAATTTGAAGATACTGCCAATGGACAAGGTGTGATCAAGATCGCCCTCAAGTATGATGCAGTAGCCAAGACTCCTGTCATCAAGAACCTGAGCCGTATCTCTACACCGGGCCTCCGCCAGTATCGTGGTTCTAAAGAACTGCCAAGGATACTTAGCGGCCTCGGCATCGCTATCGTGTCTACCAGCAAGGGTATCATGACAGACAAAGAAGCTAAGGCGCAGAACCTCGGTGGTGAAGTATTGTGCAGCGTTTATTGATTAATTGAATTTGAATTTGCGCGCAAGCGCAGTAAAATAAAGAAGTAAATAAAAGATTATGTCACGTATAGGAAAAGCTCCCATCACTATCCCGGCTAAGGTTACCATCGAGGTATCTTCAGCTAACGTAGTGAAAGTGAAAGGCCCTAAAGGCGAACTGTTTCAAGCAGTAGATCCGGATATCTCTATCAAGATAGAAGGTGACACACTGACTGTAGAAAGGCACACTGAGCAAAAGCGCCACAAAGCGCTGCACGGTACATACCGCGCGCTCATCAGCAATATGGTGAAAGGTGTATCTGAAGGATGTACATCAGTACTCGAGCTGGTAGGTGTGGGATACCGCGCTACAGTGACAGGACAACTGCTGGAACTCGCACTCGGATATTCTCACCCGGTCATGGTGCTCCTCCCTAACGAGGTCAAGGCTACTGCCGCTCAGGAGAAAGGCCAGAATCCAAAGGTAACACTGACATCTATCGACAAAGATCTCCTCGGACTCGTATGCGCTAAGATACGTGCTCAAAGGAAGCCAGAGCCATACAAGGGCAAGGGTATCAAGTTTGAAGGTGAGCAACTGAGAAGAAAGGCAGGTAAATCAGCCGCTAAGAAATAATAATTAGAAAGGTATATAAATCAAGATATCATGGTAGTAACTAAGGAATCCAGAAGACTCAAGATCCGCAGAAGGATCAGGGGCAAGATAAGCGGAACAGCACAAAGGCCCCGCCTGAGTGTATATCGCAGCAACTCTGAGATATATGTGCAGCTCATCGACGACCTCAGTGGTGTGACGCTGATCGCAGCTTCCACCAGGGATAAGGCCTTCGCGCGCAGTGGCAACAAGAGCGAGCAGTCTAAAGCTGTAGGCACAGCGCTGGCGAAACTGGCTGCTGAGAAAGGCATAACCGATGTCGTATTTGACAGGGGTGGATACCTCTATCATGGTCGTGTCAAGGCCCTGGCCGAAGGCGCAAGAGAAGGCGGACTTAAATTTTAATTGATCACAAGCAATAGATAATATAGAACATGCAAAAAGCAAACGTTCAGAAATTCAAAGCCAGCGAACTCGAACTCAAAGAGAAGGTCGTAAACGTACGCAGGGTAACTAAAGTCACCAAAGGTGGCCGTACTTTCACATTCTCTGTGACTGTCGTACTCGGAAACGGGAATGGCATCGTAGGCGAAGGACAGGGCAAGGCCAAGGAAGTACAGGAAGCTATCCAAAAGGCGATCGACGATGCTAAGAAGAACCTGGTCAATGTACCTGTATACAGGGGTACAGTGCCACACGTTCAGCATGGCAAATTCGGTGCTGCGAGGGTTATGATCCAGCCGGCCGCTCACGGTACAGGTGTCATCGCAGGTGGTGCGATGCGTGCAGTACTCGAGAGTGCGGGTGTCAAGGACGTACTCGCTAAGTCACTCGGCGGTGCAAACCCGGCGAATGTGGTCAAGGCCACGATCAATGCACTCATGCAGCTGAGGGATCCATACACAGTAAGCCGCAACAGGCAGGTATCAATGGAAGTAGTATTTAAAGGATAATAAACGAACTCAATAAATAATCCGTCATGGCAAAGGTAAAAGTCACAAAAATAAAGAGCACTATCGAGAAAGACGAGCGTCAGAAGAGAACTATGTCGGCTCTCGGCCTCAATAAGATAGGTAGCAGCAATGTGGTAGAAAATAACGCATCTGTGGCTGGTATGATCAAAAAAGTAAGCCACCTTATCAAAGTGGAAAACGCTTAATCAAGAACATTAGTAACAAGAAAGAAGATAATAACAATGGAACTACATAATCTAAAACCGGCAGCAGGAGCTACTCACAAGGGTAAGAAAAGGCTCGGAAGAGGACAGGCCAGCGGACAAGGTGGTACTGCCGGACGTGGTCATAAAGGTGCAGGCTCGAGGTCTGGCTACAAATCCAAGAAAGGATTTGAGGGTGGACAGATGCCGCTCCAGAGGCGTATCCCTAAGACAGGTTTCAAGAACTTCAATCGTGTGAACTATGAAGCCCTGAACCTCGGAAAGATCCAGGAACTGATAGAATCTATGAACCTCAAGGAAATCACTGTAGAAAACCTGCGTGAGAACCGTGTGATAGGCAAATCAGACCTCGTGAAAGTACTCGGTACAGGCGAGCTGAAAACAAAAGTAAATGTATCTGTACACGCCATAAGTGAGACGGCCAAAGCGAAGATCGAAGGCCTCGGTGGTACAGTGAATATTGTAAAGTAATTTACGAGAAATATATTATTGTATTATTGCAGGAAGGATTTCTCTGAGAGGAATCCTTTCTTTGTATAAAGAACAAGAATTTAAATGAAAAAATTTATCACTACGCTCCGCAATATCTGGGGCATCGAAGAACTAAGGCAGAGGATAATATTGACACTGGGACTGGTACTGATCTATAGGGTTGGCACCTTTATCGCGTTGCCGGGCATCGATCCGAACTCGCTGACCAGGCTCGCCGATCAAGGCAAAAGCGGCCTGATGGGCCTCGTGAACCTTTTCGCAGGTGGTGCATTCTCCCGTGCGTCGATCTTCGCGCTGGGTATCATGCCTTACATCTCCGCATCTATTGCAGTACAGCTGTTGACTATCGTCGTTCCGCAATTCCAGAAAATGTCTAAGGAAGGCGAAAGCGGCAGAAGGCAGCTGAACCAGTGGACACGTATCCTGACAGTGATCGTAACTATCTTCCAGGGTATGGCATATGTGAAGTACCTGCAGAACTCTACTAACGGAGCTGTGACTACATTGCTTCCGGCACCAGTATTCTTCGTGTCTACTATGATAGTCCTGACCGCAGGTACACTATTCGTGATGTGGATGGGAGAGAGGATCACAGACAAGGGCCTCGGCAACGGTGTCTCTATCCTGATCATGGTGGGTATCCTTGCTCGTTTCCCGGGCGCTACATTACAGGAGTTCACTTCGCGTATTACGCTTGGTAACCTCGTGGCACCGGTACTTGAGATCGCGTTCCTGATCATCGTGGTCATGCTCGTCATCCTCCTCGTACAGGGTACACGCCGTATACCTATCCAATATGCTAAAAGGAATGTGATACAAGGTGGGCGTATGATGCAGGGAGGTGGCACACGTCAGTACCTTCCGCTGAAGCTCAATGCATCTGGTGTAATGCCGATCATCTTCGCACAGGCTATCATGTTCATACCAGCTACGCTGGGACAGATGCCGGGCTGGGATACAGGATTTGTACACTCACTGAATGATATCCGTGGATTCTGGTACAATCTTTTCGACTTCGTACTGATCGTGGCATTCACATACTTCTATACAGCTCTCATCGTGAATCCTACTCAGATAGGTGATGAGATGAAGAAGAATGGCGGATTCATACCAGGCGTCAAGCCGGGTTCCAAGACCAGCGAATTTATCGACTCTGTCATCTCCCGTATCACGCTGCCGGGTGCACTATTCCTCGGTATAGTAGCTATCATGCCTTCTATCGTGATGCTGTTTGGAGTAGATCAGTCATTTGCATTGTTCTTCGGTGGTTCGTCGCTTATCATTATGGTGGGTGTGATCCTCGATACACTGCAGACCGTGGAGACGCACCTGCTCAACCGCCACTATGATGGTCTGACCTCATCAGGCCGTATCAAGGGCCGTCAGGGTATGGCTCAGGTGAGCATGTAATTATTGTACGTAAGAATTTCGAAATATTAAGCCCTCTCTTTTGAGAGGGTTTTTTTATTATTGTACCCCAATGGCCATCAAAATAAAAACACCGGAGCAGATAGAACTGATGCGCAAAAGCGCACAGGTCCTCGCTGCGACACTCGCAGAAGTAGCTAAAGAACTCAAAGCCGGAGCTAATGGCCTGACGCTGGACAAGCTCGCAGAGACGTTCATCCGCGATCATGGCGGTGTTCCTTCCTTCAAAGGGCTCTATGGATGTCCATCATCTATTCTGATCTCTGTCAATGAAGATGTGGTGCATGGTATTCCTAACGCACGTGCATATAAAGATGGAGATATAGCTTCTATCGACGCTGGCGTGTTTATGAATGGCTTCCATGCAGATAGCGCTTATACTTTTGCCATAGGTAATGTGAAAGAGGCTACGATCAAACTGATGCAGGTGACCAAAGAGTCACTTTATCTCGGAATAGAGAAAGCAGTGGCGGGCAACAGAGTCGGTATGATCTCCTCTACGATACAGGACTACTGCGAGCGTAAACACGGTTATAGATGCGTGCGTGAGCTGGTAGGGCATGGCCTCGGACAAACGCTGCACGAGGATCCGCAGGTGCCTAATTTTGGCAAGCCAAATGATGGTCCGGTGCTACCCGAGAACTGCACCATAGCGATAGAACCGATGGTCAATATGGGCCGCAAAGATGTTTATACTAAGAGTGACAAATGGACTGTGGCTACACAGGACCATAAACCATCTGCGCACTTCGAGCATACGATCTGGGTCAGGAAAGATAAGACTGAAATACTTACCAGCTTTGACCTGATAGAGGCAGCGGTGAAGGCGAACGGCAACCTGATGTTTGTCTAATATTTATTGCCCTGATACATCCTCTTATTTTTTACTTTTGAGAATATGTCATCATTTCTCGCTACTCCTATAGAATACCTCAAAGGCGTGGGCCCTGCCAAAGGCGAGGTCATGCGCAAGGAGTTTGAGATCGATACATTCCGCGACCTGCTTTATTATTACCCTTTCCGCTATGTAGACCGGTCGGTCATCTATCAGATCAAGGATATCAACTTCGATACGCAATACATACAGCTCAAGGGTAAGATCAATTATTTTGATATGGTGGGTAAAGGCCGCGCAAAGCGTCTTGTGGCGGGCTTTGTGGATAGTTCGGGAGAGATAGAGCTGGTATGGTTTCAGGGAGCGGACTGGATACAGCGTGTGCTGAAAACGAATACAGAATACATCCTTTTTGGCAAGCCGAACTATTTCAACGGAGAGTATAATATAGCGCATCCCGAGATAGAGCTCGCATCGGAACTTAAGAAAGATGAAGCACCTGGACTGCAGCCGGTGTACCCTACGACAGAAAAAGCCAAGAAGAAATACCTCGACAGCAAAGCGATCCAGAAGCTGATGCACAAAATGATCGGGCAGGCTGGCGAGCGGGATATTCCTGAATATCTGCCGGAGAGTATCGTGTCGAGGCAGAAGCTGATGAGCCGTGGCGAAGCGATGAGGAATATACATTTCCCAAAGAATGAAGCCGCACTCGCGGATGCGCAATACCGGATCAAGTTTGACGAACTCTTTCAGATACAGCTACGTGTGATGAAGCTGAAAAGCAACCGCAGCCATACGGTGCGTGGTTTTCTGCTGGAGAAAATAGATAACCACTTCGATAAATTCTATAAAGAGAAAATGCCCTTTGAACTGACCAATGCGCAGAAGCGAGTGCTGAAAGATATAAGGCGAGATACGTTGTCGGGTAAACAAATGAACCGCTTGCTGCAAGGGGATGTAGGCAGCGGCAAGACTATCGTTGCCCTGCTCACGATGCTGATGGCGATCGATAATGGTTTCCAGGCATGCCTCATGGCGCCTACAGAGATACTTGCGCAGCAACACTTCGCGAGTATAGAGCCGCTGGTGAAGGGACTGGGACTGGAGGTAGTATTGCTCACCGGAAGCATCAAGGGCAAGATGCGCAAGTACATCCTACACAATCTGAAAGAAGGAAATATCCATATCATCATAGGTACGCATGCACTGATAGAAGACACAGTGGAATTTAAAAACCTGGGCATGGTCGTGATAGATGAGCAGCACCGGTTTGGTGTAGAGCAGCGGTCTAAACTATGGGCAAAGAATACCAAGCCGCCGCATGTGCTTGTGATGACTGCTACGCCCATTCCACGCACACTGGCGATGACTGTATATGGCGATCTCGATGTCTCGGTGATAGATGAGTTGCCTCCGGGGCGCAAAGCCATCCGCACTGTGCATCGCACTGATAGCGACAGATTGCGGGTATTTGGCTTTGTACGGGAGCAGATCACGGAGGGCAGGCAGATATATTTCGTGTACCCCATGATCGAAGATTCTGAGGAGTCTGATCTGAAAAACCTAATGGATGGATTTGAGAGTTTGACGAGAGCATTTCCTCTGCCTAACTATCGCATTAGTATCCTGCATGGCAAGATGAGACCGGCTGATAAAGAATATGAGATGCAGCGCTTCGTCAAAGGAGAAACGCAGATCATGATCGCCACGACGGTGATAGAGGTAGGAGTGAACGTACCCAACGCAAGCGTGATGGTGATAGAGAATGCGGAGCGATTTGGATTGTCTCAGTTGCATCAGCTGCGCGGTAGGGTGGGCAGAGGTGCATCACAGTCATTCTGTATACTGATGACAGGGGCTAAGCTGGGCTATGTATCGAAGCGTAGAGTAGATGTGCTGTGCCAGACCAATGATGGGTTTATAATAGCGGAGGAGGACCTCAAGTTGCGCGGGCCCGGGGATATCGATGGCACACGCCAAAGCGGTGCGGTCAATCTGCGCATGGCAGATCTCGCGCAGGATGGACATATATTAGATGCAGCCCGCAATGAGGCTTTCACACTGATAGATACGGATGCTGATCTCCTAGTGCCGGAACATCAAACTCTGAGAAAATACCTGGAGAATGAGGCAAAGGACAAGGTGTGGAGTAAGATCAGCTAATGGCTGGACGGACCCCCAAACCCCCTAAAGGGGGCTTAAACAGCCGTTTTTCTTTTTTCTTTTATTACTGATATAGCTCTGTACCTTTAGATATAGATTGTTTCTCCGCAGGATTCTTCGAACGAATTTCACGCTGCATATTTTTCACGGGAAAAATTCATCGCAATGATGATACAAGGAGAGAATTACCTCGGCACTTTTGTCCTTTTGCCGCCGCCATCGCTGGGAAGTACACCACTCCTGGCTTTCATGGGTTTGGGGATCTCAGGTTTCTGCTCGCCGGGTTTTGTTTTTTTCTTTTTCTCAGGTTGAGAATCGGCGTAAGTCGGGCATGGTATCTTATTGCTATTGCAGCCTACGGTGCCTATGATAAAGCAGGCGAAAAAAGTATATAGAAGATAGCGCTTTATCATATAATTAACTTTAGATAGGTATACGCGGGCATTGCCTTTAAGTTGGTTGTAAGCTAATAATACTGCCGGATTTATCAAAACGGGTAATTCATATCAGTAAATTTGCGAAAATATCCACATATGCTGAAAGCAAGTTATACCAATGGTTTTGAGTTATTGTATTGACAATCACCATTTTAGGAAAAAACAAGTGATAGTGCGGGATGCGAAATGACACTTATACACATTCTGAGTGATAGAGGGGCTTTGAAAGTCTTGCTACTGCTTATACTTTAGAGATTGTAAATCATTTAATAACCCCCATAAACAACAAACAATGAATAAGGGAGAACTCGTAGACTCTATCGCAAAAGACGCGAAGATCACTAAAGGTCAGGCAGCTGATGCTCTGGACGCAGTAATTACAGCCATCGAAAAGACTCTGTCTAAAGCTGATGGTAAAGTAACACTGGTAGGATTTGGTACTTTCTCAGTAGCTAAGCGTGCTGCTAGGACTGGCCGTAACCCACGTACAGGAAAAGAGATCAAGATCAAAGCTAAAAAAGTAGCTAAATTCAAGGCTGGCGCTGAGCTCGCTAAGAAAGTAAACAAGTAATCCTTGTTTCAGATCTTCAGAAAATCCTTCGATGAACATCGGAGGATTTTTTGTTTTAGGAAAGCCCCCAAACCCCTGAAGGGGGCTTTAATACAAAGGCAAAGAAAGAGGACTCAGTGATTATCGGTTCTATTTGATATATTTGCGGTCATTCAATCACAAAAACGAAAGACAAATCATGGGCAGAGGAGATAAACGTACTGCAAAAGGTAAAAGGTTCAAAGGCTCTTATGGCAACTCAAGGCCTCATAAACTGGAGGTGAAAGCTGCAGCTCCTAAAGTGAAAGCTGCTAAACCAGTTAAGAAAGTTGTAAAAGAAGGCGAGAAGGAAGTAACAGCAAAAAAAGCTCCGGCCCGCAAAGCTCCGGCTAAGAAAGCAGAAGAGTAAGCATATTGCTTTGAAACATATCAGGCGCAGAGACATGTATCATGTTTCTGCGCCTTTGTTTTTTATAACCAATGTATCGAATTGGGTTTGCAGGTAGGGGGCAGGTCGCGACCTGCCCCCTACGGAAGGCAGGATTTTTTTAAGGAGATAATCTGCCTGTTTTCCAGCTCGCTCCATCTGCTTTGTAGAATATCCTGTCGTGCAGCCGCGATGCCCTGCCCTGCCAGAATTCAAAATAATCTGGTATCAGTATATATCCACCCCAGTCATCAGGGCGCACTGGCGGCGATGATTTGACAGACTCTAATTTCTGTTCGAGAAATTCACGTGAGGGTATAACCTCACTTTGTGATGAGGCCATGCTGCCATAGCGGCTCTCCACAGGGCGTGAATCAAAATAGGCGTCGGACTCTGCAGCCGAAACTTTTTCAATACGCCCCTCTATCCTCACCTGACGCTCCAGCGCATCCCAGAAAAAAAGTATCTGCCCCTGCGGATTGTCATGGACCTCATGGCCCTTGCGGCTATCGTAGTTAGTGTAGAATACAAATCCCTTTTCGTTTATTTCTTTCAGCAATACAATGCGTGCAGAGGGTTTGCCATCAGCAGTAGCCGTGGCGATCACCATCGCATTAGCCTCCTTGATAGATGATTGCTTTGCATCTTCATACCACAGTTTAAACTGTGCGAAAGGATCAGATTGTATCTGGTCCTCGGTGAGTTCATGTTTATCGTATGTGAGGCGCTGGTCGTGGAGTTTCATGATAGCGAATATTATTCACCACAAATGTAAGCATAGAAAAACAATGCCTCAATGAGGAAAGTCAATAAGAAATCCAAAAGTATAATACAGGAGAGCTGATTACTGCAAGACGATCTTAAACTGTTTCTCCTCACGGACCGTATCGGGGCTGCTAGGATTGCCGCTGGCTTTCATCTTGATGTCAAACCTGATCACACTTAATACCGGCAGAGAGTCCGGTATATGATAGGTGCCGGAGTAAGTATATTTATTGGAAAGTTTAGACGGTATAGTGTCCAGAATCACGTAGAAGAGCGTATCGGGATAAGTATACCATGCTGCAGGATGCTCTATGGTATCGACCTGGTACATACCCGTCACTTTATTGATAGGCCTGTCGGTAGTGAAAGATATATTGATCTTCTGAGTGCCGCCGGCATAATTATATGCGATCAGTGAATCCGGTTTATTGATCGTGATCGGTTCTACGATGCCGTCTCCGGTATCTTTTTTGCAAGAGTGAATGACGAACAAGGTTATCACGGATATAGCAACAACAGTCAGCGAAAGGAATTTTCTCATTGTTTGATTTTGGTCGGTTACTGCAAACTTATAAATACTTCATTAAAAAATCAGAAACCATCTGGCCTACTTTGCCATAAGGGAAAAAGAGCGGTGTGGCGACAGATCCACTATGCAGGGCCTTCAGCACTGCACGCTCATTACTAAACTCCTTAAACCCGAAGTGACCAGTGGATTTGCCTATGCCGGAGTTGTTGACCCCGCCGAATGGCAGGTATGGATTGCTGATATGTACGAGATTGTCATTGATACAGGTGCCACCTGCAGATGAGTTGTTGAGTACAAACTTCTGGTTTTTGCTACTCGATGAGAAGACATATAGCGACAGTGGTTTTTCTTTGGCATTGACGATGGACATTGCCTCATCGAGATTTTTGTAAGTGACCACGGGCAGCACCGGTCCGAAGATCTCTTCATGCATGATCTTAGAACCCAGGTCCACATTAGTCAGGACTGTCGGTGCGATATAGTTCTCACCTTCGGTGCTTTCGCCACCCACTTCTATTTTCGCCCCGCCCTTCACGGCTTCATCGAGTAGGCCCTTGACACGGAGGAAGTTCTTATTATTTACGATACGGGCCATATCCGGGCTGGCCTGCGGATCAGCACCAAAACTGTGC
>JAOQAO010000153.1 GCA_025963485.1 Bacteroidota bacterium
CTGTTGATCGTGGATTCGTTGAGTGTGTTGAAATACTCGTAGACCGGTTTGTCTATTGCGTCGAGTTCCATCTGTATCGTGTCATTCTCATTGATAAAAAAGTCGGGGCTCACGTAGGTCTGTGTGGTCAGGCCATTGCTTAGTTGGTCATTGATAGCGGTGAACTTAGATTGCTTTTTATTATTGATAGTAAGAAATGCTTTATAGTAATCTGTGGTGGCAGCCGGATCTTTGAAAATACCATAGAAGACCCAGTATGTTTTGCCATTGAATCCGAACAGTTGTAATCCTACGGAGTCGACCGGCACGGGCGGATTGAGCTTACTTGCTGCATCGTATTGTTTGCCGTCGGCAAATACGGACAGGTGGTATGTCCTGCCGACCACTCCTGCTATCGTATGCGTCTGGTATAGTCCCGGCAAACCGCTGTCTGTGAGAGAGTCCCTATTGCCGGCATCATCCGTCATGATCAGCGATGCGCCGAGTACAGGGACGACATTATTGCTATCGTAAAAAGTAACTGTTTTGGAAATGCCTACAAAGTATGGACCGGGCTGATCAGTGATATAACCCTCGATCACTGTGATGCCGGACGCATTGCTGAGATCGAGATGGATGTCTTTGTGGCAGGCTGATGTGATCAGGCCGATGGAGATCGCGAGTATGATGAGTCGGTGACCCCCAAACCCCCTAAAGGGGGCTTTAACAGCCTCAATAACTTCATTAAGTTTTCTGCTTTCTTGCATAATGATCAATCGATACGGTGAAATCCGGCAGGGTCTAAGACGACATGATGACTAAGCACTGCCGCATATGCACTAAAATATCCTAAGGCATTGTTTGAAATATTGGAAGGAGGATTGGCAGGTGCTGCGGTCTGCGAGCTGAGCGTGGTACTATTTAGCGTAGCCCAATAGTCATACATGGCTTTGTCGATCGCATTGAGCTCTATCTGCAGGGTATCATTCGTATGCAGATCATCATTTGCGCGAACCGATGTCTGGATGGTGATGCCATCGCTAAGCCGGTCATTGACAGGTGATACTCTTTTCTGTTTCCCTCTCGGAACGGTATTGGGTGTATAAGGATACACATAGAGGAATGCTTTGTAATAGTTCTCTATGCCAGCCGGATCGGTAAACTCGATAAATGGCCTGATCTGTGTCTGCCCAAAAAAAGAAATGAACTGCACGCCAGTGGAATCGATCGCTACCGGTGGGTGCAAGATACTCGTAGCATCGTACTGTTTACCCTCGGAACTGACATGAAGCTGATAGGTGCGGCCTACAGTGCCAGTGATAGTCGCGGTCTGATAGTGGCCGGGCGATACTTCGGTGAGGGAATCCCTGTTGCCGATATTGTCGGAGATGATGACAGCAGCGCCTGACACAGGCACCACATTATTGCTATCATAAAACGTAACTGACTTAGAAAGAAACACAGAATAAGGCCCCGGTTGGTCATTAATATTCCCTTCTATCACGAGTATGCCGGAGGCATTCTGCAGATTGAGGTGGATATCCTTGCGGCAGGCCGATGTAATAAGCGCAGCCGATATAGCGAGTATGATCAGGCGCTTCATTACTTCTGTTTCTTTACGTAGGTGAACTTAAAATTGTAGGTCAGCGATGGTACCACCCTGAATAGCGCCAGCTGCTCCGTTCTCAACTGACCGGTCACTACATCGCTCGCGATAAATGTGATCTGGTAAGCGTTTTGCCTGGCGTATACATTGTAGAAGGAAATATTGAGGTCGTGCTCCCACATCTCGCGTCCGGCTATCTTCCTTTTCTTCAGCACGAAAGTCGCGCCTATATCCAATCTGTGATAAGGGGGAAAGCGATCCTGATTCCTGAACGAATAATAAGGGTACCAGGTGCCATTGAGCTGGTATTTGCCGCTGGCATATGTCACTGCATTACCGGTTTGGTAAACCCAGGTAGCGGAAACATTGATACGCGGTGTGATGTCCCACATCAGTACGATAGCCAGATCATGTGTACGGTCATAGCGCGCCGGGAACCATGAATTGTTATTCACTTCATTAAATTTCCGCTCGGTGCGTGAGAGTGTATAGCTAACCCATCCTGTCACTTTACCAGTCCGCTTTTTGATGAAAAGCTCGCCACCATAAGCGCGGCCATTGCCATAGATCAGCTGCGACTCGACAGTCTCATTTGCACGAAGTTGTGCGTTAGGGATGTAGTCTATCTGGTTTTGCATGACCTTATAGTAGCCCTCGAAGCTCACCTCAAACATATTGTTGAGGAAATTGTAGAAGTAGCCGGCAGATACCTGATCGGCGATCTCGGGGCGTACATTATTGCTGGTCATGATCCAGCGATCAGTGGGGTTGCTCGTTGTTGTGTTGGAAAGCAGGTGTATATTCTGCGTATTGCGTGAGTATGCCGCTTTGAATGACATATCTTTCGCAAAATTGTAACTCAGGGAGAAACGCGGCTCCGGATTGACATAAGTTTTTCCGAACTGGCCAAGCTTCAATACCGTTGTATCGGTAGGCTGCGGCGATGGGTGGAAATAGAAATTTTTGCCGGGGCCAGTGACACTGAATGAAGAGATACGCAGGCCATAGTTGAGGTTCACTTTATTCCAAAGCGTGACCTCGTGCTGTGCATAGATCGCATTTTCCCATCCATAAGTATGCGAGAGCGTGAGCGGTTTGATGAGAGTGGGTGTGTTGGAAGTGATCTCTCCCGGCACCGTAGACCGGAATGTGGACTGTGCTCCAAACTTGATCTTATTCTTTGTGTCGAGGAAATACTCGAGATCCTCTTTCAGGCCATAGTCCTGGATGATAGAGTGGATAGAGATATCGAGGCCGTTAGTATTGATCGACACTTTCCACGAGAAGTTGTTATAAATGAAAGACAGATTGGAGAAAAGGCGGTCATTGATGATGTGGTTCCACCTGGCAGTGGCAGTGGCGTTGCCATAGTCTATGCCAAAGGTGGTGCCGAGGCCGAACTTATCCCTGCCGAAATAGCCGGATGCGAAAATGCGGTCCTTTTTGCCAAGGCGATAGTTGGCTTTGACATTGATATCGTAGAAGTAGAGAATGCTCTTATTGATAGATGTATCCTTGGAAAATTTCGCAAACACATCGGCATAGGTCCTGCGACCGGTGACGATGAATGAACCTTTGTCCTTGACAATAGGGCCCTCGACATACAGTCGGGATGCAATGATACCGATGCCGCCACCGACGGAATAGGTCTTGTCGTTGCCATCCTTCATTTTGATATCGAGGACGGAAGAAAGTTTGCCGCCATACTCGGCAGGCATATTGCCTTTGTAGAGTGTTGCATCTTTCAGTGCGTCATTATTGAATGTAGAAAAGAAACCCAACAGGTGAGAAGCGTTATACACCAGCGCTTCATCCAGGAGGATGAGATTCTGATCCGCACCTCCACCACGTACGTAGAAGCCGCTATTGCCTTCTCCTGCTGACTTGACTCCCGGCAGGAGTTGTATAGTTTTTAGAATGTCCTTCTCTCCAAATATAACGGGGACCTTTTCGAGTTCCTTGATATCAAGCCTCGTGGCGCTCATCTGTGCGTCCTTGACATTGGCGTCGGCGCGGCGGGCCGAGACCTCCACCTGTTTGATCTGTACTGATGCGGGAGCCAGATTGATATTGATAACGCGGCTGGAGTCGAGCACTATCTCCTCGGAGAATTCCGTATAGCCTACATAACGGCTTTGTACTGTATACTTACCCGCAGGAAGAGTGAGTGAATAAAAGCCATAAGCATTGGTTGCTACGCCGGTATTGGCTAATTCTTTGACGGAAACTGTGGCACCTATCAGCTCCTCTCCTGTCTTAGCGTCGCGGATGGAACCGCTGATGGTATGCTTGGTTTGAGCAAACAGGGGTAAGAAAAAAATGATGGCAAGGGTTGAAAGAAGTATTTTTAGGTAGCGCATATTTAATTCTGAGCCGCAAATAACCTGATTTGTTTTGGTTTAGGAGGCCATTTCTATATAAAAAAGTGAAAAATCTCCATGAAACGTGTTAAAAGTGAGTTTAGTATGCACTGTTTCGCGTGGTTCAAGCGAAACGCTTGAACCTGCGGACATTACTCTCCCAGATTCTAATATTCCAGGAAAATTACCAATCCAATTTGGCGCGGAAATAGACGCTGCTCTGGTGATAGTTGGCATTGCCTTTCATATTAAGGTCCTGCAGCGCGCCAATACACTCATTAGGACTGATGAAAATAATGGATTTCACATAGTAGTGGAATTTCTTCTTCTCTGCGGGAATGATATCATAAGGCAACAATTTGACCCTTTTTGTGCTTCCGTCAGAGTTTAGTTTGACCAGGTCCCAGGCGTTATTTTCCAGATTTTTATCATCAATATATTCAGGGGATTCCTTTTTTAGATCGCGGGAAAGGTTTGCCGGGTTTTCCAGGATGTAAAAATAGTCCGCTCCGTCTGGCCCTGAGGCGATGATCGCATCCCGATCGCTGGATAACCGTGGCACCCTGAGCACTTCATTCAGCGAACCAGAAGTGCCTATATGAAACGCATATATATCATCTGCAAAACGTTTGCCTCGCGCTGAGCCATCAGCATTAGATAGTCCGCTGACAGAATAATATTCCGGTGTTAAATATACGTTCAGGATACCATCTGCTTTAAACTTCATGTTCAACAGATGCAGGTACGGATTGCGCACTTCATATTTGCCATACTGATCCAGCTTGCTGGCTTTACGGTCAGCTTTGAGTTGCAGCAGACGTTTGAGTTCCGCTTCAGATAGTGTATAGACGCCCTTGCCGTATGCTTCCATCTTCTTCCCATCAGACACCATTTTCAGCAGCGCGAAACCCGGCGAAAAATTGTCAGTGAAAGACTCTGAGACTATTCCCGCGACCACCATCGTGCCGGTAGCGTCTTCCGCCGCAGTGAGGTCATTGAAGAATAAACCTTTGAAATCAATATTGGCTATGACAGGAGCGGTAGCACCCTTGCTAAATCGCGCCAGTTCATAATGGTATTTCGGCTTATCGTCCGGCCCGTTGTAGTTGTCTACAAATTTATAGAGCATATATACATCATTGCCACTATTGCTCAGATGGTATGTCACCTCCTCGAGGCGCATCCTTTTTCGCGGGAGGACAAAATCCTGCTTCCATAGCACCTTCATATCCTCGCTCCAGACATAGACGCTCACCCCGGCGTCAGGATTTCTTTCGGTATTGAGCAGTTCGCATTTGCCGAGTATCTTGGTCGAATCCCCGGATATCGCAAATTTCCACACATCTCCCTGGGCGCCTCTGCTCAGGTACTCTCCCGATCCCATGAGAGAAGGCAGGGTCATTACTTTCTGCGGAGTGACGTCTGCTGTCCCAAAGCCCGGGGTGATGGGTACATAGGATAGCGTACATTCTTTTTTCTTTGGCATCGCCGATGCGAAAAAGTACTTATGATTCTTCGCAGCCACAATTTCAGAACTGGATACATCCCCTTCTCCCCACGACGACACTTTTATTGTCTTTTCTGTCTTTTTGAGACCCTCGGTATAGCTGGCTACTTTGATATTTTCTATACTCCTGTCATAGCAGAGATATTTGGCTGATCCATCATTAAATAAGATGATTTTATGTATTTGCTCCTCTTCGCAATCTGTGCGCGGACTAAATGTGACAGCAGCATGCTGCGCAAAAAGGGTGGAAACGCTGCATAAAGCAGCCAGAATGATCGGGAATGTTTTCATACGTTATTTGTTTCCAATTTGGAAACAAATAAACGCTTTTTTAAAATAGTATGCCAGTGCCTACTTCACCTTCTCCAATTCCGCACCGAGGTCTTCCCACTTCTTCATCTCCGCATCCAGTTGTTTCTTGGTTGCCTCGTAGTTGACGAAGAAATTAGGGTCGGCGGTGAGCTTTTGGTAGTGGTCTGGTATTTTGAGCTGGTCATCGACGAGGGCTATTTCCTTTTCGAGCTTTTCTATATTCTGCTCGCAGATGCCGATGGCCTTTTTGATGCGGGAGATTTCCTTATCGTTGTTGGGAGACTGTTGCTTAGGGGCTGCGGCCTGGGCTTTGGGCTCCTTAGCAGAGGCCTTGGCTTCTTTCTCTTTGCTTTTCTCTGATTCCAGTGCGCGCATGTCTTCGAGATTTTTCTTCTCGAGGAATGCGTCGATATCATCGAGGTGTACCTTGATACCATCCTTGGTAAATTCAAATATCTTATTGGTCAGCCCCCGGAGGAAATCACGATCGTGCGATACAACAACTACTGTACCTTCATAGTTCCTGAGTGCATCCTGGAGGATCTCTTTGGACAGCATGTCGAGGTGATTGGTAGGCTCATCCATCACGAGGAAATTGCGCGGCTCGAGGATCATACGGCAAAGTGCAAGGCGGGATTTTTCTCCACCGGAGAGTACCTTTACTTTTTTGAATACATCATCGCCCTTGAAAAGGAAACAGCCTAACAAATCGCGGAGCTTGGCACGGACGTCACCTACTGCTACACGGTCTACTACTTCCAGGACGGTATCATTGCCATCTATGGTGTCGGCTGCATGCTGCGCATAGTAGCCTACGGTCACGTTATAGCCCAGTTCTACCTCTCCTGCATCATAGGATACATCGCCCACGAGCATACGGGAGAAGGTGGTCTTGCCCATGCCGTTCTTGCCGATGAAAGCGATCTTGTCTCCGCGGTCTATCTCTACAGTCTGGTTGTCGATGATCGTGCGCTCACCGTATTTCTTGGTCATGTTGCGCGCGTTGAGCACCACCTTACCCGATGGTTTGGCTGGCGGGAAGCGGAGGTTCATGGCCGATACATTCTCCTCCTCCACCTCGATGATGTCCATCTTGTCGAGCTTCTTGATGAGGGACTGAGCAAATGTAGCCTTGCTGGCCTTGGCGCGGAAGCGGTCTATGTTCTTTTCTATTTGTGCGATGTCGCGCTGCTGGTTTTTCTGAGCATTGATCACCTGCTCCCGGCGCTCTTTGCGCAGCTCGGTATACTTAGTGTATGGCGAGTTGTAATCTTCTATGTCGCCAGATACGACCTCTATCGTACGGTTGGTGATGGTATCGAGGAAAGACTTATCGTGAGATACCATGATGATAGCGCCCGGATAGTCGCGGAGAAATTTCTCCAGCCAGATCACAGAGTCGATGTCGAGGTGATTGGTAGGCTCATCGAGCAGGACGAGGTCCGGTTTCTGCAGGAGTATCTTGGCGAGCTCTATACGCATCTGCCAGCCTCCGGAAAATTCCTTGACCTTCTTCTCAAAATCCGATGGGTCAAAGCCGAGCCCCTTGAGTACGCGCTCCGTCTGCTCCTCTATGCCGTAGCCGTCGTGTATCTCGATCTGGTGCTCTACTTCCTGCATCTTATTGATGAGGTCCATATAGCTGTCGGACTCGTAGTCGGTACGCGTCTCGAGCTGGTGTACGATGTCTTCATTCTGTTTGATCAGGTCGAGTACGTGCTCGAAGGCCCGCTTGGTCTCATCCATCACACTGAGCTGCGATGTGGAGTTGATCTCCTGCGGCAGGTAGCCGATGATGGTGCCCTTGGGGTACATGATGTCGCCGCCATCGATCTGCTGGATACCTTTGAGTATCTTGAGGAGGGTGGACTTGCCGGCGCCATTGCGGCCTACGAGGCCTATTTTGTCGGTGGTATTGATCAGGAAGGAGACCTTGTCAAACATGATCCGGCCACTGAAATGGAGCTCTATATTGGAAACTGCTATCATCGAAAATCTGGTATTAAGTAGTAAGTATTAAGTAATAAGAAAACAGCCTATGAGCCTCCCCTATGTCCTTTCGCGGGCGCGAAGATAAGACATAAGGAGGCATTTTTTCAGTGTTTCTGTGGGTTTTTATGGATTGTTAGATAACCCGGTGCCGGATACTGATCCGAGGGCAGGATATCCTGCCAAAAGCTAACATTGGTCAGGTACACAGATTTTTAGCCTGTTTTCGTTTTGAGTTTTCAGTTTTTGGCATACTTTCGCAGGGTAAATACTACATCATGTCAAAAGTAATCGGCGGAATATTCACAGTTATTGGTTTTATCATGTTTGCATGCATGGGTATGCTCTACCTGAACAGCTCGGCGTACCTGAACTATAACGACCCTGCCAAGCACCTGTCATTCTTTGAAACAGGCTACGGCCCTGCTGCTGTGATCAATTTCATTCTGCTCACTGTCGGGCTTTTGTTCCTTTTTGTCTCTAAGGAGCCGAATCTGAAGTAATACCACCTCACCCAACCCTCTCCGAAGGAGAGGGCTAATGCGTCCCTTCTCAAACCTGAGACTCATCAGGTAGCTACTAATAGTTTTGCTGTCAAGGCATACATTGCTATTTTGCATCTTCAAAACTGATCTATATGGCCATTATCAGACCTTTTCGCGCTTTGCGCCCAGCTCCAAAACTCGCTGCACAGGTAGCTGCCCTGCCTTATGATGTAATGAATACGGAAGAGGCCCGCGAAATGGCAGCCGGTAATCCATACTCCTTCCTCCATGTGAGCCGCGCAGAGATAGACCTGCCGGTGGGTATAGATGTGCACCTACCTGTCGTTTATGAAAAGGCCAGCGAGAACTTCCAGAAGTTCATTCAAAATGGCACTCTGGTGCAGGACGCTAAGCCCTGCCTCTATGTATATGCACAAACCATGAATGGAAGGAGGCAAACAGGACTCGTGGCTTGTAGCTCCATAGAGGATTATTTCAATGATGTGATCAAAAAGCATGAATATACCCGTCCGGAAAAAGAGCAGGACCGCATCGAGCACATGTTGGTGGTGAAAGCCCATGTAGGACCGATATTCCTGACCTATGCACCTCATGCGGGCATGAAGCAAATAGTGGCCGCCGTGGTCACAGGTACGCCTGTCAATGACTTCACTTCCGAAGATGGCATCAGGCACCAGCTATGGGTGATAGATAATGACAAGGATGTAGCAGCGATCTCTGGTTTTTTCCAAAAAGATATACCGTATACCTACATCGCCGATGGGCATCACAGGACGGCCTCGGCGGCCAAAGTGGGGCAAAAGTTACGCGACCAAAATCCTGCGCACACCGGACAAGAGGAATACAACTACTTTCTGTCTGTGCTATTCCCGGCGGATGAACTCGCTATCATGGACTATAACAGGGTCATCAAAGACCTGAATGGGATGAGCAAGGAGATACTGCTGGCGGGCCTTAAGGAGAAGTTTGAGATATCGGAGATAGACAATGCTTCCGCCAAACCTACACAGCTGCATGAATTCGCTATGTACCTGGACCATCAGTGGTACAGGCTCACAGCTTTTGTCGGGACATACGCTACTGACCCGATAGGCATACTCGATGCATCGGTATTGCAAAACAATGTATTGACTCCCTTATTCGGAATAGTAGACCAGCGTACGGATAAGAGGATAGACTTCGTCGGCGGTATCAGAGGACTCGGGCAGCTGGAGAAGAGAGTAGACAGCGGCGAGATGGCCGTTGCCTTTGCGCTGTATCCGGTATCACTGCCACAGCTCATGGATATCGCCGACTCGGGCAATGTAATGCCGCCCAAATCTACCTGGTTTGAGCCAAAACTGAGGGACGGTTTAGTGTGTCATTTGTTCTAACATGCA
Organism: Bacteroidota bacterium; assembly: GCA_025963485.1. GTDB lineage: Bacteria > Bacteroidota > Bacteroidia > Chitinophagales > LD1 > UBA1941. The sequence continues at coordinate 9,639 of JAOQAO010000153.1, forward strand.
GTAAGAAAGGTTCATAAGTGGGCTTTTTATTTCTACCTTTAGAGTGTATTTTTGATTATCTATATATGTTTTGGCATCCGTTTTGCCGATATACATAGCGATTTATTAACTAAACCCTCAACCGCATGATATACGACTACTCTAAAAAACTACTATTTCTTGCCTTCTTATTTGCCTCGCTATGTAGCAGTGCGCAGGTCAATGAAGTGCTCAAAGCCAGCCAGTTTGGCGGCGTGTCCAACATCAGTTATAATCCCGCCATCGCAGACAACCGCTTCCTGGTGGATGTGAATCTCATTTCGATGGGCTTTGGTGTGGAGAATAACTATATCGGCCTGGAGTCGAAGACGCTCACCAAGCATTCCCTTTTTAGCGATCCCAACTTCCAGGATGACCATCTCAAGGAACGACTGAACGGCAACCCTAAGAGGGTCTTCCTCGGTATGCAGGTACAGGGCCCGCTATCGTTTATGTTCTCCTTTGGCAAGAACCGCAACAACAAGAATGCGATCGGTGTCTCATGGCATGCAAACAGCATCGTCAATATAGATGGCATGGGCGAGAGATTTGCGCGCAGCGCTTATTATGGCCTCGGCACTAAGGCCGACTCTATCACAGGCTTCAACTACCAGAACCTGAACAACAAGAACTTCTCGGCTAAGGCTTTGGCCTGGGCTGACTTTGGTATCACCTATTCACGTGTCGTATTTGACAATGGCAAGCATATGCTGAAGGCGGGTGTGACGGGCAAGTTCATCGTCGGTATAGCCGGTGGTTATGTTTCCTCAAAGAACATCGACTATCGCATCCGCAACTATGACACCATAGACATCAATCACTCAGATATCAGCTATGGTCATAGTGATATCGTCTCGCAGAATGATATCAGCAAACAGAACGTCTTGAACAGCCTGAGCAAGGTGACCTTTGGCGCAGACCTCGGACTGATATATGAGTGGAGGCCCGACAATGAGAAATTTCAATATGAGATGGACTGCAAGAAGTGGTGGCAAACCGATCGCAACAGGTACAAGCTAGCGGTAGGATTCTCTATCATAGATATCGGCCGGGTCAAATTTGCCAAGCCGGGCAATGTGCGCAACTACTCTGCGGATATACAAGGCTACGATGTAGCCAACTCAGGTATCACAGATGTACGTACCTTTGACAGTGTCTTCCACAGTATGCCGGGCAAATTTAAGGCTGACCAGGCGGGCGACTTCAAGATATGGCTGCCGACCCGCTTCAATATCTTCCTCGACTATGAGATATACAAAGGCCTCGGCCTGAATCTCAATACTACTATATCACCGGTACTGGCCAAAGACTTCAATCAGGTCCACTACCCGACCTCTGTGACGCTCACTCCGCGCTATGACTATAAGTGGTTCGGCGCATACATACCACTCTCCTATAATGAGTATGGCAATTTCGGCGCTGGTGTGGGAGTAAGGGCAGGACCGCTGTTTGTTTCTTCATCTAATCTGATCACGGTGTTTGCGTCCAAGGCGACCTTCGCTATGAATATCCAGGCAGGTATCAAGATCACGATACCTAACATGAGGCAGAAAGACCACGACAGGGATGGCGTATCCAATAAATACGACAAGTGTAAGAAGGAGAAAGGAACCTGCGCTACATTCGGATGCCCTGATGCGGATGGCGATAGCATCATAGACAGCGAGGACAAATGCCCTACTGTCCCTGGTCCGAGATCTACGCAAGGCTGTCCTGACCGCGACCATGACGGCGTGTACGACATGAATGACTCATGCCCTGATGTGGCTGGCCCTGCAGAACTGAACGGCTGCCCTGATACAGACGGAGACGGCATACTCGACAAGAATGACGACTGCCCTACTGAGAAAGGCACTGTCGAACTGAGGGGTTGCCCTGACCGCGATGGCGACGGCGTAGCTGATAAAGATGATGCATGCCCTGATAATCCTGGCGATAAGGCGCACAAAGGATGCCCTGATACAGATGGCGACGGTATCTACGATAACGAAGACAGCTGTCCTCGCGTCAAGGGACCTATCGAGAATAAAGGTTGCCCATATGCTGATACAGACGGGGATGGTATCCTGGACAAAGACGATGCCTGCCCATCGGTATTCGGTGTGAAGGAGAACAAGGGCTGCCCTGCGCTGAGCAAGAAGGAACTGGAGACCGTGAAATACGCCTTTGACAACCTCGAGTTTGAGACCGGCAAGGATGTGATACGCACCAAGTCATATGTATCTCTTAACGCCCTCGCCAAACTCCTTATCGACAAGGGTTACGGCCTGAAGATAGAAGGTCATACTGATAACGTCGGAGCCGCAGAGATGAATATGGAGCTCTCCCGCAAACGTGCTGAGGCAGTCAAGAAATACCTCGTCAGCAAGAATGTAGATGGCTCTAAGCTGGAAACAGCAGGCTATGGCCTCACTAAACCGATAGCGGACAACAAGACCGCTGCCGGCCGCCAGAAGAACAGGCGTGTAGAGATGACGATCATCTTCAAATAATATCACCCGCAAGGGATCAACGCAAAAGGCGGGGCATATGCCCCGCCTTTTTTATGCCCGCCCTCGCTCGCCTCCGGTGAGTATGGGTCAGTATTAAGCCTCTGGCTTATACCTTTTCCTGCCCGTCTCATTAGTTTCAATGATTTTTTATAAGTCTGCTACAGGGTACTTTTGATCTGCAATAAAAGCAAGCTTCAAAAAACTAAAACCCATCCGAAATGAAAAACATTTATTCCATCCTCATGCTGTCTTGTATGATCGGCTCGGGCGTGCAGAGCGCATCAGCCCAAACCATACCTACCTCGCCCATGGCGGGTCTGCAGGACAAGACAGTGAGTTCGTCTAAATTTTTTGCGGCCTATGAGCAGTTTGACCATAGCAATAATTATGGCTCACTGCATACCATCTTTGGCCGGAGTACAGGCGCAGTGATCGATAGCCTTCACTCGTCTACCTATACAGGAGCAGGGGTTGACGCGCAGTTGCCATTGAGCTCACACCTGAGCGCTGCAGCGGGCGACTTCAATGGTGATGGGTTTGACGACCAGGTGACCGTCGCGATCAATCATAACATGGCCGCGTATATAGAGATGAACTTCTCCGATCCGGCGGGTACCCTGGGTATCACCTCCAGAGTAACTCTCGCATACCCGTGGACCCTATCCACTATGAATGAAGGCGGGCAGAGCAGGATCAATGTGGCTGCCGGAGACCTCGATGGCGACCATACAGATGAGATGGTCCTGCAGTGGGTAGACAGTTCGGGGCACAACCTCTACCTGCAGGTAAATAAATACAATGGCACTTCGGTACCTATGACCAGCTATGCCTATGTACCTGATGGAGCCGGCTCCTATATATCCCTGCCTTATGGCATCAATGCAGCGCATATAGCGACCGGCGATCTGGACGGTGATGGCAACGATGAGATAATAGTAGGATACCTCAAGTCAAACACAGCCAATCCTAACTACAGGAATGACTTCTATATAGCGATATATGATTTCGTAGCCGGAGCCTTGGTGTACAAGGGAAGGACGCTGGTCACATCCAGTACGCAGGCCAACAACTGCTCCGTCACGGCGGGCCGGTTCACGGGCACGCACAAAATGGATATAGCCTGGGCACTGGGCCAGAGCAGCCAGTTCGGAAATAATAGCTGGGTAGGCCTGGCTACAGTAGACATCACGCAGGCCAGTCCCCTCACACTGGTAGGTACTCCGATCGCATATTCCAATAGCTCCGGTATTACCAATATTGCGACAGGTGACCTGAACGGCGATTATATCGATGAAATAGTATTGGCAGCAGGTGGTGTGGTCAGGGTCATCAAAGTGACCAATACCGCCACGAGCTTCCAGCAATCGGCTTCCTATACCTTTTATAACTATACCGTTAACTTTCCCAATAGCAGCATAGCAGTAGCTGATGTCAATAAGGATATGAAAGCTGAGATCTTTCTTATGGGCTCCACGCAGATATACGGATCAGGACAGGAAGAAGTGGTGGGCTGGCAGGTATTCAGGGCTGATGCAGCACTGACCACGATCACCAGTGTGGCATACAAGCCATTGCTCGACTGGGATAATTCGATGGGTTTCGGCAGCTTTACCTTTTACCCTTTGCGCCGCTATGCTATCGCAGCCGGCAACTATGACGGACAGGAGTTTACTGTAGGTCAGGGTACTATGTATATGAAAGCAGATGTGGTGCAGCCACTCATCATACTCAATGCGCCGCCGGTACACTTCGATATACTCGACTCTGCGTCATACGATATAGCGCAGTGCTATAACGGCGGCGGCTGTTCATTCAGCTCTACCTATTATACCAATCAGTCCACCCAGGTAGATGTATCTACTGAGGTCACATCGGACTGGGCGGTCAGCGGCACACTGTCTGCCGGCGGATCGTTTGGCATAGTGGATGTCGGCGGATACATGACTGCCTCGTATGGCGAGCAATACTCCCATGTGGCAGCTGCAACCAATGTGATCAATATCCAGACACAGGTATCCGCTACTGCAGATGACTATATCTATGCAGCTATCAGCGACTACTATGTATGGGAATACCCGGTGAGCCGCCGTGGCGTGCCTAAGGGCTATATCGCCAATGTGACCCCATCGCTCACAGACAGCCGATGGTTTACCAGCAAAACATGGGCTGCATTCAACTACATTCCCAATCATGAGGTAGGATGTATACTGAGCTATAAAGACTACCCTGATTTTGCAGATAATCCTGATGTCGAGCAAAAGATCAAGGGATCCTATACCGGCAATAGTGTCACTCTGGACGCCAATAACGGTTTCAGCTGGACGCTCAGCCTCAGCGATGTGACTGCCAGCTCTGCCAGCACACAAAAAGATATAGGTATAGAAGTAGGCGCCAATGCAGGCGTAGGCGGCGTATCTCTGGAAACCAGTGCCAGCTACAACAGCAGCGATGTCAAAACATACTCGACCACATTGCAAACCGATCTCTCGCTGACAGCCGATATCAGCTCACCGCTGGATATGACCATAGGTGAGGTACGCTATACGGTCACACCGTATACATACTGGGCCAAGAATGGCGCTCTGGTGCTCGACTATGCAGCCAAGCCAGAGCAACCTATCGGCGGCGGTACAGCCACCTGGTGGACGGACAACTATAGTGTGCAGGACCCGGCCTTTATCATGCCGTGGAGATATGACCCGGACAAGGGACTGGCCCTGCAGGATGAGCGCAAGCGCAGGCAGTCGAAGTCGATCACGATATACCCGTTGGAAGCTGCTACAGGCGATACAGTGAAAGTAACAACAGCGGTCTTCAACTTCAGCCTCGTGCCTACTCAGGATAGCATCAAGGTGCAGTTCTTCGTAGGCGATCCGCTGATGGGTACCCGGATCACGGACACTCACGGCAATACAGATTTCTGGATACCATCTATCGCTGCTCGTGACCGCTACACGCTGCAGATGGACTGGCAGGTGCCAGCAGGCATCTATCAGTTCCCGAGGATATATGCAGTGATAGATCCTGACAATACGCTCAACGAGATACACCGCAACAATGATGTAGGCTTTAATATCTTCTCCGTCACTGACGGCGCACTGACAGATCCTGACACTATAGCAACTGCCACCGCTATCACGGAGGTGCCAGCTGCCATGCACCTGATGCACACCTATCCAAATCCCTTTGGCAACAGTATCCTCTTTGAGTACGATGTGAAGAATGAGGGGACAGTGGAGCTGAGTATCTATGATGTGGATGGCCGTCTGGTGGCTACACCCGTCAGCGGCACACAGTCCTACGGCATGCACTCCAAAGTTTATAATGCTACATTATTGAGCCCGGGAGTCTATACCTACCGCTTCACGTCTGGTGGACATACAGAGACAGATAAGCTGGTGAAGTTTTAAAATATTCGGCCAGTACTTCCTCAATGAGCGCAGTATCAACATGGCGCTTATCTTTTCCATATCCCACGATTTAAATCGTGGGCTATGGAAAAGATAGAGGTTGGCCCTTCCTTAGCTATCACTGCGGACTTAGCTCATACAACTTCTCCAGAATCCATCCGCGGTCGGCGACATTACCGGTGCGCTCGATTTCTTTGCGGAGGGTAGTGAGTTGTGCTTTGTTCTTTACATCCACGCGGTAGAGCTTCATGGCGAAGCGGGCGAAGTTGCCATAGTTGGCGCGGTTCTGCTCGGAGATCAGCTTCTTCCTGCGCAGCAGGATGCGAAAGCTTTCCTTCAACGATTGCAGCGGCTGGTACTCACCCAGTTCGTAGTAGGTTTTCATCAGCGTGGTCTTGGAGTCGAGCAGGTAGAAAACATCACTGTACTCGACTCCCTGCAATAGCTCCAATACCTTGTCAAATTTACGCGTAGCGAAATAATACCTTGCCTGATTAAAAGTATAAGCATTGGCGCGGTCGGCTTTAGGCAGTTTGTCGCGATACTTATCGAGGAAGGATACTGCCCACTTGTATTCCTTATTGCGCAGCGCGATGGTCGTGATATTCTTATAGTCCCAGGGTGAGAGGATGCCTTTGTCATAGAGCAGTTCCTTATCGAGTGCGTATTTATAGAGAGACAACACTTCATTCTGGTAGCGCACTTGTCCGCTGTTGATCTTGCGGATGCAATAGTTCAAGGCATAGTCGAGCGCATCGAGCTGCGTGGAGAGTTCTAGCTGCTCACTGTGGTCTGCCAGTTGCTGTTTGAGCCCGGCGAAGTGTGACTCATCATCGGGTTCTTTCAGCGTGAGCAGGATGAGGTGATAGACAGCAATAGCCGGTGAGCCCAGCGGTGGATTGTTTTGCAGGTAGTCTAGTATCTCCTTGAGCAGAATCGTCTCATCACGCACACTGAGGAAGTGCTTATAGTGCAGCACCGCCGCGCAGAACCGGAGCTTATTGATCAGGTAGAAATTGTCCAGGCTCTCGATGGTCTGCATCAGGTTTTTTTCTGTGGCTCGTTCCTTCTTATTCTCCAGAAAGGAATTCTGCTGCGCATTGAGCCGGAAACTCTGGTAGTGAAAATCGCTGTCACGGTGTGGCTGACGAGAGAGTTTTTGCAACGCGGACAGGTATGGTTCGGTGAAGTGCTTGCCAAGGCGCAGGTCATTATAGGTTTCGAGGATGAGGGTATTCTCATCTACAGGCCGCTGGCGCAGCTTCTCTATGGCGAGGAAGCCCTCTATCTTTTTGAAAAGATCAGACAGCAGCCGCGCAAATTTCAGATTGGTATAGGGCAGGGAGGGATATATCTTTTTCCATATCTTGTTTCTATCCGGCGCATCGCTTCTGCCTTCTTTATAAAATGGCAGGATATACTGATACAACCTTACGAGGTCCTTATCCTCATTATGATAGGGCGAAAGGATGAACTTCTGCAGCCTGTTCAGCTCATATATCCTGAAACGGCCCAGCAAAACATGGAGTTTCGTATCCTGCATCTCTATTTTCTATGGTATAAAATAAATAAACCGGATATAAAATTATCAATTTAATGAAGTATTTACCTATTTGCATCAAATAAAGTTTCGTATAAACCATACATAATGTACTTTTTTATGCCTGAAATTCTGCCTTCATTTGTATCGTGATAGGAATATCACAGTGGTCTATACTTAATTTTAAAAAAATCAGCATTATGAATATCAGTTACAAAAAGACAGCGATCCTGTTCAGCTTTATTTTCGCCTTCACCCTACTGAGGGCACAGTACGTCAGCATACCCGATGCCGGATGGGGTAGCTGGCTCAATGCCAATGGCTACTCAGCTGCTATGACAGGCAGCAGTGGCAGCGGCTGGAACCTTGACACTACATCATCTGTAGTGCTATCTGCCACATCTATACAGGCTGTCGGCGATACTTTCATCAGCAATATAGATGGCATACAGTATTTCAAAAACCTCACTTACCTACGGATCAGCGATGACTGGAATTTGCATGCGGTTGGCGCACTACCGGAGTCGCTGCAGGATATCGACTTCTCGCAGACGGGATTGATGTCCGTCCCTACGCTACCCTCAGGCCTGGTGGGCCTGATCATAGACGGGACGCCGCTGAATGTCATCCCCGCACTGCCCAACTCTATAGGAAGGCTATGGTGCGGCTATGGTGCGGCCAAGACATTCACAGTCCTGCCCACGGACCTGCAAGACTTCGAGTGTGCCAGCTCAAGCGTGACCAGCTTGCCTCCGCTGCCTCCGGGACTGCAGTACTTTAACTGCAGCTCCAACTTGCTCACTACTATACCGCAGCTGCCTGACACCATGGTATCGCTGATCGCCGATCATAACAACCTCACCTCGCTGACCAATCTACCGCTCTACCTCTCAGGAGACCTGTATCTCACAGACAATCCTGGACTGACATGCCTTCCGTCCTACTCATATATCAGCAACCTGACCTTCACCAATACAGCGATCGCATGCCTACCTAATTATAATATAGGTGTCTGCGTACCTGCCACTACCACGGTCCCGCTATGCAGTACCTCCAATCCTAATGGATGTACGTTCCAACTGCTGGTCTGGCCCGGCGATGCCAATAATGACCGCCATGCAGACAATGCCGATCTGCTCAATATAGGCCTCGGATATGGCACTACAGGCGCTGCCCGCACAGGTGCGAGTATCGTATGGGTAGGACAGTCTGCCAATGATTGGACGGATACATTCCTGACAGGGTTGAACTACAAATTTGCCGACTGCAACGGAGATGGCACCATCGATGCGACTGACACAGTAGCCATCCTGACCAACTTCGGCCTCACGCATAGCAAGGTCAACGGCGCAGCACCATGGCGCAGTGGCACACCGGGCATCAGGGTTTCCTTCTCGGCGGACACATTGCATGCAGGAGATACACTAGTGACGAGCTTCATACTCGGCGACTCGGCGACACCAGCCAATAACATCTCGGGGCTGGCTTTCACCTATCACTATGATGCACTGGTGACAGACACGACTGCGGTATCCTTCTCCTTCATCTCATCATGGCTCAACAGCAGCACCGGCGCGATCTCGATCTCACGCGATGAACTCTCAACCGGTACGCTGAAAGCTGCGATCACACGCATCGATCATACCAGCCATTCGGGCTTCGGCACGATAGCTGTCATGTACGCCCGTATCACATCCGACAATATAAACGGCAAGAACCTCAAGTACTACAGTAACCTGGGGTACATATCAGACATCACTGCAGTAGATGCTGCCGGTCATACCATCAGCCTCAATGCAGGACAAGACTCAGCTAAGGTAGAGTACACACCTACGGGCATTCACGACCAGCAGGCTTCGCGTATCTCTATCTATCCTAACCCTGCCAAAGACCATATACAGATAGTGTCAGGCGATGAGATACAAGACATCACAGTGTATAACGCTATGGGCCAGGTGCTGCTTTCAAAAACCAGCATCAATAAACTTTCAGATACTATCGACCTGACCACACTAAATAACGGAGTATATTTTGTCACCGTAAATACAACCACAAATAAAAAATTGATGAAGCTTGTAATGAGTCGCTAAATGCCGCGGGTCCTTGGTTTCAGGGGAATTGAGATCCTGGACCCGCCTTTAGCGCAGCATTGCTGACAAAAACATTTTTCGTATAAGCGCTTATGCTATATACTCTCATTATGTATTATTATACGGCTTTTAAAGTGTACTTTTTTATCGACATGGATATACTTTCATTTGTATCGTAATAAAGCAGCCGGAAAGAAATTAAACTGATCATAAGCCGATAGGTAAATAATATTAAACCTTGAAAACGCAGAGGCGGGACCGATGTCCCGCCTCTGCGTTTCTGACCAAAAACAAAAATGCCTCCGGTTCTCCGAAGGCATTTCTTATTTGAATATGATGCTTACTTTTTTAGTGAATCCCTGATCTCCATCAGCAGTTTCTCCGATGTGGTCGGTTCCGGTGCTGCGGCTGGAGCTGCTTCTTTCTTCCTCGCATGGTTCATCGCCTTGATGAAAAGGAACAGGACAAAGGCCACAATGATAAAGTTCACTATGATCTGCACAAAATTGCCATAAGCAAAAATAGCACCTCCCGCTTCCTTGGCCTTGGCATAGGTCGGGTAAACATTGCCATCCAGCGAGACAAACTTATCCGTGAAACTAATGCCGCGTAGCAACACTTTGGAGACAAGCGGCATGATGATATCATTGACCATGGAGTCTACTATCTTGCCAAACGCACCACCTATGATCACACCCACTGCGAGGTCGACGACATTGCCCTTCATGGCAAACTCCTTAAATTCCTTTATCATTCCCATACTTATAGTTTTAGGGTTAAAAAATCGGTTTAGTTCCTAAAAGTATAAAATAAAAGCACATACGACAGTGCCAGAACGCAATGATTATATCATCGGCACATCCATGAGCAGGAGCTCGGCATCGGAGTCTGCCTGTATATGCAGCACATCGGTATTTTCTATACCGAGGCCATCACGTTTATTGAGGCTCGTTCCATTGATAGTGACATCACCTGATATGACAAAGGCATATACGCCGTTACCAGGTTTTTTCACCAGGTAGTCGGTAGCAAAGCCCTTCTCCAATGCGCCAAGACTAAACCAGGCGTCCTGATGGATCCAGAGTCCATTATCAGTCGGGCCAGGAGATAATATTTGCTGCAGCTTATTGATACGGTCTTCTTTTTTGAAGGCCGCCTGTCCATAGCGCGGAGTGACGTTGCCTTCTTTTGGAAATAGCCATATCTGGAGCAGCTTGAGATAGTCTGTCTTGCTTGCATTGTATTCGCTGTGATAGATGCCTGTGCCGGCGCTCATCACCTGTACTTCTCCGGCCTTGACCACTTCCTCATGGCCCATGCTGTCTTTGTGAGCTACACCACCTTCGAGCGGGATGGTGATGATCTCCATATTGTTGTGGGGATGCTTGCCGAAGCCCATGCCCGGTGCTATGCTGTCATCATTGAGCACACGTAGCGCGCCGAAATGCACGCGCGAAGGATCGCTATAGTCCGAGAAACTGAAAGTATGATGCGCATTGAGCCAGCCATGATCGGCGTGGCCCCTTGTATTTGCTTTATGCAGTGTTACCTTTTCCATATTGTTGTTGTTTTAGGATACAAAGATACAACAATAATAGATGTTACAACATCTAATTAAAATATTTAACTACTTTTTAGATAGCCGCTGCGGAGCTTATATTTCCTGCGCATGCTCAGTCTTGCAGCTATGCTCCAGGACTATTTTCAGGGATGTATCGCTCGGTGAGAGCATGGTCTCAGATAGCTCGGATGTGATCAGCTTGATGCTGTCCCATTCCTGCGCCAGCTCAGGATCAGAGCCGATCTGCGCGATCAACGCGGAAGCCTCGGCTCCCTTTAGTTCGCCATAAGCGAGGAGGATCAATTGGTCAGATGTAGAACTTTGTATCATGTATAAATTTTAAGGCGTTTATTAAAAGTCCCATATAAACGCCTATTAGATTTTTTATTGTGCTAAAAATGACGTTTCACTATGAAAAGTGGCCCACTGGCTGAATCATCCGTTTTTTACCCTCTCCGGCCACACTATCCACGAACCTAACGGCAAAAGCACCACTACCAATATACAAACCGCAGAAAATCTGTCATGTACAGTATATTGTATCCACGCACAGCGCCCATGATATAAGAACGGATAAATCGCTCCTATCGTATATGCAACCCAGGCCCATGAAAACGGTCTTATGATAGAAACAAGGCAAAGAGTATAACTGATCACATGCACTATATGCGACCAGACCGGCTCCGAACTAAATGGCGCCAGCAGCCCCTGCACATGTACACCGACACAGATCAGCAGAAACAGGATCATCAGTATTTTAAAAATGAGCTTGGCCATACACGCGGATTTGCTTGATTCTATGATATAACTTTAACAAAAAATACGTAAGTAAACTAAATACCGCCCGTATTTATTAATAACTTTAATGATAAATCATTTCATGCGCAGATCATCCGTCTACATTGTAGCTGCTCTTATAGTGCTCCTGACCTCGTGCCATAAGGACCCTGCGACATTGCAGATTCGGTTTACACCAAAGTGGGGCGCTGATGATTTTAAACTGCATACGACATATGCCACATTGGGTGGTTATATGAATTTCTCCAGCTTTGATATGTATCTGTCACATATCACACTGATCAAAAATGACAATTCGGAAGTGGAAGTAGACTCTGCTGTTTTGATCTCATATAATGACAATGCCATCACAATAAACCTTACTCCTGCCAAAGGCGACTATAAGAGTATAAAGTTTGGGATCGGTTTGGATTCTGCTCAGAATAAAATAAGTCCAGCCGATAGGCCCAATGATCCCGTTTATGGAAATAGTTTACTCTATTGGGATGCCGCCCGCCTTCACCTTTTCCTGCACATGGAAGGTTTGTCAGGAAATACTTCAAATCTCGGTGACCCCTTTTTCTATCATGAAGGCAATGATTCTATAAATACACTCCGGACAACCACTGTTTCTAAATCATTTTCCGTCAGTGACGGGCAGTCCACAGTGCTAAATCTACAAGGGGATATTTCGAAGGTCTTTACTGGAGCTAATGCTGTAAATGTAACAACCAATCCGACTACCCACACAAGGGATAACCCCCAAACCGCCACGCTGGTCGCCAATGCTTTCTCTCAAATATTCTCAATCCAATAACGCATGACGGGATATAATAAGGTTTTCGCTCCGCTGGTTGTCCTCTGCTTATTATTACTCTTGGCTAATTGCAAGCATGACCCGCCTGTCGGTCTCGGCAGCCCTGCAGATCCTGACAGCCTATATATAGGGCGTCCTTACTCTTTTATAGATAATTCCGCTGGACCCACAGCGGAGTATCGCAAAGTCAAAGTGCCCGCAGACAATCCCGAAACATATGAAGGTATCCAATTGGGGCGGATGCTTTTTTATGACTCGACATTATCGCTCAATGGTCATGTATCCTGCGGTACCTGCCATAAGCAGCAATACTCGTTTGGTGATAACCAGAAGCTCAGCCAGAATGTCCACGGCTCTACGACCCGCAATGCATCCGCGCTCATGAATCTTGGAGTAAACAGTATTTTCTTTTGGGATGGCAGGCAAGCTACCATTGAAGACGCAGTCAATGACGCCTTCACACATGAGCAAAGCCCCGACATCAATACTGCTGTCAGGTACCTCGATACAGCCGGGAACTATAGGTACCTTTTCAAAAAAGCTTTCGGGCGGCCCAAGGGAAGCGACTCCATAATCGATCAGGTCAAAATAGTAAAGGCCATTGCACAGTTCATACGAACCTTGCGATCCGAAAATTCCCGGTATGATGCATATGCCCGTGGCGATGCAGGTGCTTATCTGTCGGCTAGCGAATTGAGTGGCAAGGAAATATTCTTCAATCAACAGGAGGGAGACTGCGCACATTGCCATGTGGATGCCCCTTATCTTACGTTTGCTTTCCAGGCTGTCCCTATGCGCAATAATGCGCTTGATACAGTATCTGATGTATATCAGTTCCCGGATATAGGCTATGGCAAGGT
>JAOQAO010000156.1 GCA_025963485.1 Bacteroidota bacterium
TTCAAACGCAACAAGGTAGCTGTGTTTGGGTTAGGCGTGATCATAGCGACTTTCCTCGCCGCGGTTTTTGCCTATCAGATAGCGCCTGACACAACTCCGGATGCTAATGAGCAAACGCTGGCGATCGCTATGTCACCGCCGCTAACCAAGGCAAGATTCCTGAAGATCCGGAAACCTGTAAAAAATACTATTGATGGAAATTATTTGCAGCGCTTCTTCGGAGGTAGCCCATCTCTGTACGAGTCTGTGCCTATCGTGGCATTCAGGATGAAGTATGATTTGATCTATGTGGATGTGTACAAAGGAAAATCAAGACCTCCTGAAACGAGGCAATACTACTACACTGAAATACTACAGGTAGACACCGAGTATGATGAATACAAGATCAAGCGATCACTGGCAGATTTCAGGAGCGACCCTGTGGCATATGGCAAATTGCAAGTAAGACTCCGGGAGCGTGTCTTCAAAACGCTGCTACCGGAGAGAACATTCTGGCTGGGAACTGACCGTTTCGGACGGGATATACTGAGCCGGCTGATCATTGGTTCGCGTGTGTCGCTTTTTGTGGGATTGGTGGCGGTGCTTATCTCGTTGCTGATCGGTGTTATCGCAGGGGCACTGGCAGGTTACTTCAGGGAGTGGGTAGATGCCGTCATATTATGGATCATCAATGTATTCTGGTCTATCCCCACAGTACTGCTGGCCATGGGGCTCTATATCGGAGCAGGGGCACTGATAGAGTCCAAACTGATGCTGATCTTTATTGCTGTAGGCCTCACGATGTGGGTAGAGGTAGCGAGAATAGTACGGGGTCAATTTATCCTGGTGCGTGAATTTGAATATGTGACAGCAGCACAGAGCCTGGGATATGGCAGTATCAGGACCATCTTCCGTCACATCCTGCCGAATATTATCGGACCAGTGATCGTCGTAGCCTGTGCGAATTTTGCGAATGCAATACTCATCGAATCGGGACTCAGCTATATAGGACTGGGTGTGCAGCCTCCCACTCCATCATGGGGAGGCATGCTGAGTGAATACAAGAATTTCATAGATTCGGATAAGGCATTCCTGGCATTGGCGCCGGGGTTTGCTATCATGATGCTGGTGCTGGCATTCAACCTCGTGGGCAATGGCCTGAGGGATGCCCTGGACGTAAAAGGAAAGGCGGAATAGAATAAGGTTTGTTTTATAAATTCTGGTATTTTCAGGTCATGGAAACCCAAACTGCGTCAAAGATCATCTTTGCTTTCACCCTCTGCATGGTGTGCAGCCTGTTTTCTGTTGCACAAACTTTCGCATCTGCGGACAGTGCATTTGCAAAAGCAAAGATAGAGGCAAAGCCTGTATTGCTCATGTTCACGGGCTCCGACTGGTGCACTTCCTGTATTCGATTTGACAAAAAGGTAATGCAGGATGCGGCTTTCAAAGAGTACGCAGAAAAACACCTCGTGCTCATTACAGCAGATTTTCCTCAGCAGAAAAAACTGCCCAAAGAGATCGTCAGGCAAAATGATTCACTCGCAGCATTGTATAATGCAGATGGCGCTTTCCCCAAATTTGTTCTACTCAATCCCATTCAGAAGAATGTCAGGCAGGTGACGTATGGCACACAAAATGCCACGGAATTTATCGGCGAGGTGAAAAAGCATTTACTCACACTCGGTAATTATGAATGAATACCATCATCAATGCAAACTGATGGGCTCAGCCTTTGAGCTGATCGTGGGAGCCGATAGCCGTGAACAGGCCGACTTCTTTCTACAAAAAGGGATCGAGGAAATACAACGAATAGAGCAATTGCTTACTGAATTCAACGAGGAGTCTATCACGTCTCTCATCAACCGGCAAGCGGGACATGATCCCGTGCGGGTAGAGCCGGAAGTATACGATCTCTTAACGCGAAGCATCAGGATATCAGATATGACGCAAGGGGCTTTTGACATAACGGTAGGCCCCCTGAAACAGTTGTATAAGTTCAGGAAAGGCGCCAATACTTTTCCTGATAAGAAGGTATTGCGCGAAGCGCTGAATAAAGTCGGGTACAGGCATATTGCCATGCTGCCTGACAGTAAAGTAGTCCTGAAAAAGGAGGGCATGCGGATCAGTTTTGCAGCAATAGGTAAAGGCTATGCAGCAGATAAGGTGAAACAGCTGTGGACAAAACTCGGTGTAACATGCGGCGTAGTAAATGCCAGCGGCGACCTCACAGTGATCGGTAAAAAAGCGGATGGAAGCAACTGGCGTGCCGGCATAGCCGATCCCGATCATCCGGAATCCATTTTGCTGTATACACCTCTTGTCAATGCTTCGATAGCCACTTCGGGAGACTATGAACAGTATTTTATCAAAAATGGCATCCGGTATTCGCATACTATCAATCCACTCACGGGCTATCCGCTCACCGGTGTCAAAAGTGTAACTATAGTCAGTCCCAGTGCTGAACTAAGTGATGCGCTGGCAACAGCGGTGTATGTGATGGGACCTGAAGTAGGCATGCATTTAATAGATCAGGTGGCGGCCGCTCAGTGCATTATGATAGACAGCGGAAACCGTTTATTGTTTTCAAAAAATATTAGCTTTGAAAATGCCCAGGTTTAGCTTCACCCTTTTCGGTTTGATATTGACTGCCGGGCTCACGTCATGTACTGCGGTGAAGCCATATCAGCGCAGCTATCTCAATGACCCGGAGATGGATATGGCCATGAGTGCAGCAGAAAAAATGGAAAACTACGCACAGAATATCCGCGAGGGGGCTGTCACACCGGGTGACTCCAAATCAAGCGGCGGATGCGGATGCAACTGATGATCCCATGAAAAAGAAATACCTCGCAATAGGGATCATGGCCCTCAGCCTGATGGCCAAGGCGCAGGCACAACAGCCTGATACGACCTTTCGCAAGCGTATCGTATCAAAAACGCAAATCGAAGCGGTGGTTGCTACCTATGTGCAGGATGGCAATAACTCTGCCGTGACCGGTGGCATAGGCACGGAGGCGCTGGTAGTGATCGGTCCTAATCTCAAAATAAGGCACCAGTTCCGCAAATACAATACTTTCGTATATCACGGTGGGGCGGACTTCATCACCTCTGCCTCCACAGATAATATAGATCATATCCGCAGCTCACCTTCACGTAAAGATACGCGGGGTTTCTCCGATCTCAGCTATAGGCGCGATCTCAAAAAGATCGATATGGGTATAAGCGGCGGATTGGGATTTTCTGTAGAGTCGGACTATTTTTCGGTGCCTGTTTCTTTGTCCCTTGAGTATCGCGAGCCTAAGCGTATGCGCACATATAACCTTTCATTCCAAGCTATTTTCGATGACCTGCGATGGGGGCGCCTCAATCCTGACTACCTGAGACCTGTAGAACTCATATATCCTTCAGAACTTCGCTATCAAAACTGGTTTACTGAATACAAAAGAAACTCCTACAACATAAAAATTGCCTTCACTCAGGTCATCAATACGCGTATGGTCGCCTCATTGATGCCTGAATTTTCATATCAAACCGGATTACTATCCACACCTTTTCACAGGGTATATTTCACTGATGGGTCCGAGAAAGTAGAAAACCTGCCTATGCAGCGGATCAAGGTACCGATAGCTGCACGGTTGAATTATTTCGCTGGGAAACGCACTATCCTCAAAGGCCAGTACAGTTTTTATTGGGATAACTTCGGCATAGTCAGCCACGGCATCGAGCTGGAGTGCGCTATCAAGGTGAAACCGGTATTTACCATTTCGCCTTTCTTCCGCTTTTACTATCAGGCTGGCGCGCGCTATTTCAGGCCATACATGGCACATGATCCGGGCGAAAGTTTCTACACTTCCGACTACGACCTTTCCACTATGGAAACCTACAAAGCAGGACTAAGCTTCAAATATGCCCCTTTTTCATATGCGGGTAAACGCTTTCAATTTGAAGAAATGATGCTGAGGTATGCATATTACCGGCAATCAAATGGGCTATGGGCACACATAGTAAGCCTTGTAATTGACATAGCAGCCTATGGAAAACAGAAGTAATCCAAAATGATTTTGTTACTTTAGGGTTGAATATAAATTTCCCTCATGCAGCTGACAGAGATCGACTTTTACAAATCAAGGCTATCCAAGATAGAGCCGATGTTCGCCCTCAAGCAGCAGCAGATCAACTCCCTGCTGGAGATCACAGAAGCGGTCAATAACAACTGGCCTATCAATGCACTCGTGCGTGTATACGAATCTATCCTGATCGCACAGCTCGGCATACAGAAGATTGCGCTGCTGGTCAAAGGCGATGGCAATAACTGGGGTTGCCTATCCTACACCGGGCTTGACAGCGCTTTCCTTCAGACTGAATTCAATTCTTTTTCGGCGCCTTTCACTGATATGACCTCTGTATCTACTGTGAACGGATATGACCTGCCGGAATTTGAATTTGTGATACCCGTAGCACACAAAAAGAGCGTGATAGGACTGGCCTTTATCGGCGACTTCAGAGCGGGTGAGGAACTCGATACAAAGGAAGAGAAACTGAAATTCACTCAAACGATCACCAATATCATCCTCGTAGCAAACGAAAATAAGCGCCTCTTCAAAAGTCAGATGGACAAGGCGATTCTGGAGAAAGAGCTCAAACTCGCTGCAGATATGCAAAATATGCTCGTGCCGTCTACTATGATGAATAATGAAGTGATAGAAACCGCAGCGTTTTATAAACCACACAAAGATATAGGCGGCGACTACTATGACTTCATCAAGCTATCAGAAGATGAGTTTGTCTTTTGCATCAGCGATATATCGGGCAAAGGAGTCCCCGCAGCGCTGCTCATGGCAAACTTCCAGGCCAACCTGCGGGCTATTGTCGCGCGAAACTATTCGCTGGATACAGTCGTGGACCTGCTCAACAGGAAGGTGGGAGAGATCACAAAAGGGGAAAAATTCATCACACTATTCATAGCCAAATACAATATAAAGACACGCGTACTGGAATACGTCAACGCCGGTCATAATCCCTCTATCCTGCGTAGCGGAGGCAATATAGAACTGCTGGACAAAGGATGTACTATTCTGGGAATGTTTGACGTATTGCCCTTTATCAATATAGGTGAAACAAAAACTGAACCAGGAGCGATCCTCATCAACTATACAGACGGACTCACGGAAGCCACCAATGAAAAGGGTGACCTGTTTGAAGTGGAAGGGCTGCTGGAATATATAGAGAAAAACCATGAGGCGCCACTCAATCAGTTTAACAACAACCTCGTCGAGCATATCAACGACTTCAAAGTAAGTGAGGACTTCGATGATGATTTAACCCTGCTGACCGTCCGTTTTCATTGATATCGCTTTGACATCAAAAAGAGCCAGCAGTGCGATGACCATAAAGAAGAATGGCCCTACTTTATCGGATTCCAGCATATCACTCAGCAGTAGATTTATGATAATGGAAAACATCACCAGCAATAAGATCATCACAGCCCTGCGGTCTTCCCTGTTATCCATACGATAGTATATCGCTTCACCATAGATAAATACCACAAACGTGAGCAACAGGAATATACCCAACCCTATCCAGCCCTGCTCCACGAGCATCAGCAGGTAATAGTTGTGTACCGTAGAGCGCTCTTCATTGTCACTTATATAAGTTTCAAATTCGGTGACTGTATATGATTTGTAATAGTTGTAGAAATTTCCGGAACCAACTCCCATATATGGCCTGTCATGAGCCATGCGTGCCGCAGCCACCCAGCGGTATATACGCTCCATACTGGATACATCCTTGCCCTGGAAGGTGGAACTAAGATGCGAACTGAAGTCATCATGGTAGATGGTCGTCTCAAAGTCCGGCGCATAGCGCAGGTAGTGATTGTTATAAAACATCCAGCTAATGCCCAGTGTAGCGACAAGAATGAAACCGGCCACAGCTATTTTGGTCCAGCGCCATTTGATCATGAAATAAAACGGGATCATGCCCAGAATAGCAAGCATAGCTGTACGTGTATAAGAGAAATACACTGCTGCAATAAATATGGCCACCGAAACAACAAGGACGTTGCGCTTAAACGAACCCCATTTGTACCAGGTGATCGCCCAAAGGATAAAAGGAAAGAAGATGCTCATCATGGCGGCATAGTTCACGTGGTTGCGGAAGTATGGCGTGACGCTGTGATTGATCTCAAGGAAGTCAAACTTGTATATCAATCCGTGACGGAGGAAGCTGATCACTACCAGGATAACAAGCGGAATAAAAATGCACCAGAACATCCTTTTGATGTCCGCTGCACCTCTCAACATCATAGCAGTAAGCAGCGTGAAAGGGACGAAGTACCACATCTTGGCAAGGAATACCTTGAATGAATAGACCGGCATATCGGAGTTGAGCGCGCAGATGAATATCCAGAACAGGTGGATCATCAATAACAGCACAAGAGGATTACTCAAAAAGCCTTTGGGCAGATGCGTTTTGCGATAAAATAACAGGAACAAGGTGACCATCATGAGGCCTACCATCAGCGGCTCGGTGGGGAGGTCTGTCGCCAGTCCATTGGGAAAATAATATTCAATGGAACAAGGCAGCATGAAAAGCAAAATGAAATAAAGCGCCTTGTAATCGAGCATCGTAAATAGCACTACCAATACCAGCAGAGGTACGGCAAAGAGAAAGGTCATTTGCAGCTCGAAAGCGAGTAAACCACATACCACCGACAGGACACTAAGTATATAAAAGAGCCCGAGTTGTGTTTTAGTGATATGAGGGGCAGCGGTCATAGCTGTTTGCGGATGTCCTGCACCTGGTCTACGATCAGGGCGCCAAAGATGGACATGACAAAAGTAAGCAATATTGTGGTCACCACGATCAGCCACCTCACTGGTTTTTCTTTCTTCTCAGCTATCGTAGGTGCGTCAATCACTGCAAGGGATTTGGCGTCATTCTGCAGAGAGTTCTCGATCTGCTCCTTGATGTTAGAGTTCTCATTATATTCTATGAGAGCATTCTTTTGTTTAGCATATATAGCCTTGTAGACCTGTACACCGCGCGGATCAGTACCTTCTATGATATCCGTTTTGTCAAATCCGGCTTTTACGTTGATACCATATTGCTTACCGAGGAAAGCCAGCGTGTCGCCATATTCCTTTATCGCCTTTTCCTTTTCGATCAGTTGCTTGGTGAATGTTTCCAGTTGTTGCTTTTTGGAGCCTTGCAGGCTGCTGCGAAATATAGAATCGGTCTTTGTGATCACATCGTTTACGATATCCTTGGCCAGCTTTGGATCTGTATCATACAGACCGATCTCCACCGCACCCTGATCGGTTTTGATGACCTTGTAATTACCCTCAAATTCCTTTTGGGTTTTCGTCTTATAGTATTTCTTGTCCTTATTGATCTCATAGTGGCCGGCGAGGTCGTAGCCATTGATGATATACGCCTCGATCGGTTTGGACTGGGCGATAGTGAGCACGCGGTTCACATCTTCCTTGGAGCCATAGTAGTCTATATGCTCGAGGTTGAATATCGCAGAGCGGTCATTGTATGCGAGATTGATCGGATACAGCGTGGCGTAAGACCTATAGTAATCCTTCATAAAGAACCATGAGTACCCGGCAGCGATCAGCCCGGCAGCAATGGTCACTATGATGATCTGATTCTTCCACCTCAGCAGTACCCTGACTACACCCAAAAGATTGTGCTCGTTATCCATTCCGTTTTTTTATTTAAGCGTCAAATATAGAAAATCCACCCAACCTCACCCATCTGCCTTCGGCATCTTCCCTCTCCTGGAGAGGGAAGACCCTGCCGTCTGAATTTTCAAGTATCAGCCGCCGGTTTAAGTAATTTGAGAAACCTGAACGGTATTAATCGCAAAAGGAGCATCAATATTGTGAGAAGCAAGCCATCAGCCGCAATTTTTATCATCCAGTGAATCTGGAGTAACGTGGTAGCCCATGACAACCCAATACCTATAGCTAAGAAAACTGCCAATCTGAACAGCAGTCCCCACTCCCATTTCATTTTAAACAGGATATTGACCGCTATAATATGTAGCAGGGCCACGACCAGCTGTGTGAATAGTGTCGCTATCGTGGTGCCCAGCGCGCCATATGTCGGGATCATAAGCAGGTTCAATACCACATTGATAATGATACCGCCGACGGCGATGATATTGAGCACCTTCATACTGCCGTGAGCGGTAAGTAAGGTGCCGAATATGTATACACTCGAGATCGGAATAAACGAGATCATAAGGAGCCGGAATATAGTGGTGGCGTAAGGTCCGGCTTTTACATATAATAATGACATGATGTCCTCTCCATAAAATCCGCAAAGTATCGCGGTAGAAGTGGCAAAAAGGAACATGATCACCGCGCTAAAGCTCAACAGCTCCCGGATGTCTTCGCGCTTGCGGATCATATTGGCAAAGAGCGGGAGGAGCGGTACACCAAAGAGATAGCCGAATTGATTGACAGCGTCGAGGAGGCGGTAGGATTTGGCGTAGGTGTCATTCTCCATGGCACTGTACATACGCTCCAGCATGATCGAGTCTATACGATAGTATATGGTCATCAGCAAACCGAGCAGCGCAAAAGGTGCAGACTTCATCAGGATAGACCGGACATACCGCCAGCGCCATAAGTCGAGCTTAAAGCCCTGACGGCCTCTGAGGAAGATAAAAGCCACAATAGCAGTGATACCAAGGGCCGCTGTCTGCGAAAAAATAAAATAATTGATATTGAAATGAGTGGAGGCGAAGTATGGCAGATACAGGAAGCAGGCGCAGATAATGATGGCAAGCAGCCGGTCCATGACTGAGATGATGGAGTCAACCTTGAAGAGATGGAGTGCTGTCAGGTTAGAGCGCAAATAGAGTATATAGGAAAGAATCACCTGATTGAGCGCCAGTGCTGCCAGCATCTTGATCTGCAAAGCCGAATAGCCGGTGATGCCTGCTGCTATAAAAGCTACTGCGAAATACAAAACCGACAAAGCGATCTTGACGATCATAAGATTGGGAAAGTAGGACGCAAGTCGTGAAGGGTGGCGGGCAATAGCCCGGTTGTTGAAATTATTGAGCCCGAAGTCCAGGACGATGCCGAAGATAAAGGTGAAGTTCATCAGGGCGAAATAGGTGCCGTACTCGCCTGGAGCGGCTCGATTCTGCACGACCCGGTCTATGCCAAATATCCAGAAGGGCTTGACCAGCAGATTGGCAAAGATGAGCAGTAGGAGGTTTCCGGCAAATTTCTTACGCATAGCAGCGGGGGCTAATTTAGACAAATTAAGTAACCTCTGGCCGGGCAAAGAATCAATACAAGTATCACTGAGGGCACAGAGGATTGAGAGAATACAAGGAGTACACAGAGACATAACGCGCGATAACCTCTGTGGGCTCAATGGCCGTTTCTC
This sequence comes from Bacteroidota bacterium, assembly GCA_025963485.1. Classification (GTDB taxonomy): domain Bacteria; phylum Bacteroidota; class Bacteroidia; order Chitinophagales; family LD1; genus UBA1941. Next base: position 9,394 of record JAOQAO010000156.1, read on the forward strand.
TATATCTCTGCGCTCTCTGTGATACTGTCTGTTGGGCTTTTGACCCAGTCCGTTTGTATCAGGAGAAAATTGCCTTTATTAGCGTTTCGATCATGGCATATACACGCAAAATAGCGGTCAATACACGGCTCCTGCTGAAAGACAAAATGGACGGCATAGGGTACTTTACCTATGAGACGCTGATGCGTATCGTGAGACGCAATCCCGATATTGAGTTCCACTTCCTTTTTGACCGGCCATATGACCCGATGTTTGTCTTTGGGGATAATGTGGTGCCTGTTGTGCTCTTTCCGCCATCGCGGCATCCGTTCCTATGGTACTGGTGGTTTGACTGGTCGGTGGCGGGATACCTGAATAAGAATAAGTTTGACCTCTTCCTTTCGCCCGATGGTTATTGCAGCCTTCGATCCAGTACACCTACAGTAGCCGTGATGCATGATATAGCCTATGAGCATTATCCCGACTATGTGCCGTGGATGACGATGAAGTATTACAAATACTTCATGCCGCGTTTTGCGAAGCATGCTAAACGTATTGCTACCGTATCTGAATACTCGAAGGCTGATATCGTGAAGTACTATGGCGTATCTCCTGATAAGATCGATGTGGTCTACAGCGCTGCGAAAGATAACTTTGAGCCTGCGACCACGGAAGAAAGAGATGCCATCCGCACTAAGTATAGCGATGGGAAGCCTTATCTCATCTTTGTTGGTTCTATACATCCCCGCAAGAATCTGAAGAACATGCTGCTCGCCTTTGATGCACACCGCAAGACACGTCCTGACTCGGTGCTGAAATTTATCGTGGCAGGTGCTTTTGGCTGGCAGAATAGTGAGTTGAAGTCTATCATTGATAATATGCAATATAAAGCTGACGTCATCTTCCTCGGCCGTCAGCCGCTGGATGAGCTGGCACGATTAATAGCCGGGGCTTTCGCACTATTGTACTTATCAGTATTTGAGGGATTCGGGGTGCCGCCATTGGAAGCTATGCGTTCACGGGTACCGGCCATTACCTCACCTATATCATCGCTGCCTGAGATCAGTGGAGACGGGGCGCTATATGCAGATCCGCTGAATCCCACCGCTATTGGTGATGCTATCACCTCGCTTTGGGATAGTCCGTCGCTTCGCAAGGATCTTATTGGGAAAGGAGCGGTAAGGGCAAGACGGTTTACCTGGGATAGGACGGCGACCTTGCTTTGGGATTGCTGTTTGAAGGCGCTCGGCCCCATCCAACCTTCCCCAAAGGGGAAGGCTTGACGCAAATATAGCCACCAACCCTGCATATTATTTGTAGACTATTTTACTACACAGGCATGGTGTATATGGGGGAAACCGTGTTCTTCGCACTCCTCTTTTTGGCCTACTTTAACCTCCACAAATCATAAGATGTTCTACGAGTTTCTCATACCGCTCGACCAGGAGAAGGTCCTGGGCGACACCCCATACCGTACTGCTCATATCGGCAGCAGTATCACTTTCTACGAAGGTAAACCTATCGACATCGAGAGCTTTGACCTGGCGATCATATCCATATCTGAGAACCGCGGCCATCCCGAGAACCGTGGCGTAGAGGACGGCCATGCCAATATCCGCCGTGAACTATACAAGCTTTATACACCCGCCACCGAAAGGCCTTTCAACATCATAGACCTTGGCGAGATCAAATTAGGCGCTAACCTCAAAGACTCATACTTCGGACTTGCATCTGTGATACTTCAGCTACTGACATCGAAAGTCATTCCTATCATCATCGGCGGTACACATGATATGACCTTCGGTCAATACCTCGGCTACCAGGAGCTATACACCCTGATCAATATGGTAGTGATCGATGAGCGTATAGATATGAATGAACCGGTAGATGAAATGGACGCTTCGTCTTACCTCATGCCTTTGCTATCGCATAGCCCTAACTATCTATTCAATTATTCACATCTCGGCTACCAGACCTATCTGAATGACTACAAGGCCGTGGCCATGCTTGAATCTTTGAACTTCGACTGCACCCGCCTGGGCATGGTGCGCCAGCATATAGAAGAGGTCGAGCCGATCCTGCGCGATGCGGATATGCTCAGCATAGATATCTCTGCGATCCGCATGGCAGATGCGCCGGGCCATGTGAATGCTTCACCGAATGGCTTCACCGGTGAAGAGCTTTGCCAGATCACACGTTACGCCGGCCTGAGCGATAAGCTCACCTCTATCAGCATATCTGAGTACAATCCGCACTACGATAATCACAACCAGACCTCGCAGCTCATCGCACAGATGATATGGTACTTCATAGAAGGATACTACAATCGCAAAGGCGACATGCCTGCTAACATGGACAAGTTCCTCAAGTTCACGGTCAAGTTTGAACAGCATGATCATGAGCTGATCTTCTGGAAGAGCAAGGTGACAGAGCGGTGGTGGATGGAGCTGCCATACGGTGACAAGAAGAAATACGCACGTCATCAAATGGTGCCATGCTCTTTCTCTGACTATGAGATGGCGTGCAAGGATGAACTTCCTGACAGATGGATGAAGGTGTATAATAAGCTGATGGATGTGTAACTGGATTCTAGTTGCTGGATACTGGATGAATACAAATACAAGGTATCACGGAGTGCTCGGAGGATAGGGGAAATACAAGAGAGCACACAGAGGAATACAAATTACGGCACGGTGAAATATATTGCTATGGCTTGTTCTGCTTTAGCTTTTTTTCGTCGATGATCATGCCAGCTTTGGCTTTGCGCTTGAAGGCATACTTTTTGCGGGGAGCCATATTATTTAGCGATACCAGATTGTCATAGGCTTTGATCAGTTTCTCCGGTGTCTCGCCTTTGTACTCTACTTTATAGTTGGAGAATCCATTGAAGGGAATGACGTCTCTGACCTTGATGAATATGACTTGTGAAGCTGTACCATCCTCTTTAAAGTAAGAAAGGAAGCGCTGCTGGCGATCGCGAAGCAGCTGTTCGAACTTAGCATTGACGAGGGCTTTGCCCAGCATGTGATCGGCGCGCTCTTGTCCGGAGTAGAGCAGCTCCACTCCTTGTTGTTGTGCCAGGAAGCGCACTAAGCCCGAATCTTTTACCGACATCTTATCTATCATGAGGGAGTCTTCTTCACTCACTTCATTGCCTTTCCTCTTTTGCGAAGCCATGAAGTATCTCTTCTTGGCTTCATACATTAGTATGTACTCTTTCTCCTTGTCGATATAAGGATTGGACGTGATGGCGATAGAGGCATGCGGATCTTTATGAAGAAATCTTGACATTTCCTCCAGGAAGTCTGCCTGGTCCTCAGTCAGTTCACTGCTACGCATTTCCCATTTGAGGGAGAGGGATTTCTCGACTACATTCTCGACAGCTTTGGTGCGGGCTATATAGGGTGTCAGTGGTGGTTTGATAATGATATTTTCCAGAATCTGACCGACTACATTCCATATCCGGAAGTGAGGGCTGCGGAGGTCTCCCACGATAGGTATATTGATGTCTATCGCATTACCGGGATTGCGGAGGATAGACATAATGAGCGGCATGGGTATCCACTTCGTGTCGTCCTTGCGCTGGCGCTTGGCTACGCGGGTGTCGAGGACGAGCAGGTGATTGTCGCTATGAATCTGATTGCTGCGGACGAGTGTAGTACCGTTGAACTCAAATATGCCACGGTCAAGCGGAAAAGAAGTGTAAGTGATCAGGTAAGGATTGAAAAGGGCGACGGGTGCGCGATTGAGCCGGTAGTGCAGGTCGAAGTCCTCGTAGGTGGCAGGATTGACACTCAGGTCTGCTCTGAAGGTACCGTGCGGTCTCAGCACTGTGCTCAGCGAGACATGTAGCCGGGAGTTCTCCTTGTATATAGAATCTGCATGGAGGAAGAGCGAGTCTGCTCCGATATAGAATTTCTCCCGCAGGGAGTAATCGTTGAACTTGAGTTCGCCTCTGTAGATATTCAGATGATCCATGCGGTATTTACTCTGGAGGAAGTTCTGGACGATGACTTTGACATAGCGACCTATCTCTACGATGAGGTTAAAGTGATTGGGGTCGGAGGTGGCAGCTCTTGCCTTCTCGCCTTTGGCGCCGAACATATATCGCAGATTATCCAGATGGTCGTAGCGCTCGTAGACGAGGAACGGATGATGCACAGCGAGCGAGTCAAACACATACTGGAAATCGCGCGGGCGGAGATCGCGTGTGCTGAAACTCAGCTTCTCTATCGAGGCGATATCGACCGTTGGTGACTTACCGACATGGAAGTCGCTGATCTCTATGAGGCCTTTAGCATTGAGGGCCATCTTGTCTTTGAAATTGCCAGAGAAACGGATATCAGCATCTATGAGGCCACGCAAACTAGCGTAGTAAGCCAGGTCACGGAGGTACTGCTCGAGCAGTTGCATATCATAGTGCTGGACCACAGGCTTAAAACCAAAGTCCAGCGTGTAGAAGTTGATATAACCATCGCCCTTGATCCTACCAGCACTGGAGTCCGTGCCGGACATGAAGTCATACACCACATGCATGGAGTCCTGCGCCCACCATTTTCCGGAGCTGGAGATATTGACGTGCTTGACGCAATAGTTGATCGGGATCGACTTCTCTACGTAGTGGAAGACACCGTCCGTGATCTTGAAGTTCAGCACATTGATGTGGAGCGGGTGGCGGACCTTAGGTTTGGTAGTATCTCTCGGATGCTTGGGCGAGAAGTGGATGATGAGGTCGGTGAAGTTGAACAGCCTGTGGTCCTGAATGATCCAGCCCTCGGGCCGCACGAGGTCGGCGTCGGTGAATTCATAGTTCTTCGTCAGGGTCTTGAGGATATTGTAGTGGACATTGAGTTCGTCGGCGCGGAGGATGGTGATGCTGTCGCCTCCCGGCTCATAGATCTTCAGCCCCTTGATATGCACATAGCCGGTGAAGGGGTTCACATAGACATAGCTCGTCTTCACATGGCGGCCGAGGATAGTGGGTCCGACGTAAGACTCAATGATGTATTTGCCGATGGGTGAGGCGCATGCGATGACCGCCACTACCGAGGTCACTATGACCACTGCGGTGATGATCAGCCCGCGCTTTGTCTTTTTGCCTATCATGCCTTTGAGCTATCCGCGCAATATCGGTGCCAGCGCGGGGAATGCGTGTAAACAGGTGGGGGCTTGGTGAGAGTGGGGAAATATAGCCCCTTGGCTGGATATTGTATGCTTGATGCTGAGATGGATAGAATTGGGGAAGTATGTAGTCGCATACTCTCGGGCTAATCTTCAAACTAGACAACGACGTTTTTTTATAGCAGGTGAGTGGGCCGGAGCGATACCCCCTAGCCCCACCTCTGACTGGGACAACGTCCTTTACTGAAAGGGGATTAGGTATATATAGCCGAATTTGTATTTTCGGAGTAAACATTCAACTACGTATGAAAATGAAAAACGTAATTCTATCGGTGCTTTTTTTGCTCCTCGTATTTTCAGCCAGGTCCCAGGGACTTGTATATAATACTTACGAAGATTATACCCGGAATAAGGGTATCGCCGTGGATGCGAGCAGTTTTGCCTTTGTGCCTGAACTTTCCAGCATGTCTCTGAAGCATGCAGGCCAATTTAAAGACATAGATCCATGGGGATTCAGGTGGCAGGGCAAGCTTTTTCGTTTTAGCCGTCTTAAGGGGCCGCATACGCTTGAGGTCATAGACAGCGGACAGTTTATTTTGTACTCCTTCCCTGCCATGAGCCAATCGGGCCGTCCTTACGATATCCTCTACTTATCCAAAGACCTCAATAGCGAAGTACATCGGGCAAATATCCATGACCCGGAGCGGATCGCTAAAATAGATCCGCAGTACCAGGTACTCGCCGACTATATCGACGCGGCTGACAGAAAGAAAGATTTTACCACAATAGTTAAGGAATTCAACAAGCAGGCTGCGAAGCATAAGTAGGTTTCAAGTTTTGTCTTGACATCAACTATGCTGGGTGGGGATGTCAGCCTCTGTCTGCAGGGTGTGACTGGCGTGTTGTAATACAAAATCCGGCTGGAAGCCTGTGGAATGCGCTCACACTAGCCGGAAAGTAATAATAGATGCATAAATTTATGATACATTTAAGTCATGACAACCGAAGAAAAAAACAGATTTGATTGCATCGCAGTTTTACTTGAAAGGTCATGGGAAAATGCTCATGAAAGAAGGAGAATAGAATATCAAGGAACTATAGGTGTCTACACTATTTTTTCCTTAACTATTCTTGGTGTTGTTTTGAAAGTAGAGGATATACTAAAGGGTAATTCATATTTCCTTTTTGGAATCGTTCTAGTTCTGGGATTTTCACTTCTATACCTGCATTATCAATGGTTAAAAGGGATAATGGAAGCAAATGACATTGATAAAAGATTAGCTATTCACTACAGTAATTTGCTTCAAGAAATCAGCTATTCAAAATTATCTATATTAGAACAACCTAGTGAGCCTAAACTATTTAAAAACTGGAGCCTGTCAACACAATGGGGCTTAAGCTGGTGCTTTTTTATCGCGTTAGTATTGATTTTAATTTTGAAAATAAAAGTACACTGCTAATCTAAATCTAACCGCTCTGCAATACAAAATCCGGATGGAAACCTGGAATACACTCACACTAGCCGGAGGCTAGCGAGGGCGGGGAGACGCAATATTGGGGGCCCGATTATTAGTGGATAAATAAATTTAACGCAACCAGATAACATCTTAATTAAAATGTATATTTGATTCATAAAATAATATGGTATGAGTGACGATCCAAAGGACAAACCCTCCGAACAAGAATTACCAAGTGACAATCGTATCCCCTTACATGAAGGCACCCGTACTTTCTCACATATCGGTGATGGACCAACGGCTTCCGTGCCAGAAAGACCTATCCATACGGACACTACAGATTCGAGCAATATTATGAAAAGCCGTGACAATACAGACGCTACGGATAAGTCAGACAGTGGATGTGATGATAAATAGCATTCCAAATTATAAATATGATTGTCAAAATGACAGGAGCTGCTATTACATATTTTATACATGCGTTTAATCGCTTCCATCTTTGAGCATTCACTTTTAAGTTTAATGGTATTCTTTTATTGTAACTGTATATTTCTGTTAAATAGAAGGCCTTTTCTCTCGCGGTAGGACTATAAGTATAAAGGACATCGAAATAACTTGATTCAAATAACGTGTCGGGCATGCTTCCGCTTCCTTTGTAATCAATAGGTTTAACGTTTAGATAAAGTTTCCATGCAATTAATAATAAATATCCTAATCCAAGAATTGCTGTTAAAGTAAACGGATCGATGATATCACTAATGTGTAAAGTTGATAGAGTAATAAGTCTATTGATAATGAAGCTAAATAATGCAAACATTGAAGCGGAAACCAATGTAATTAATGTTGTCGTTCTTGTAATTATTAAGTCACTTGCGCTTATTGTTTCTTTTAATAGTTTTTCACCTTGAGCAAAAATAAATTTAGTTTCATCCAATGTTATTTCTTTCTCTTCTTCCAAAGAAATTGGAAATACCCTTTTTCTTGCACTCATAGATTATTATGTTTTAGTTAAAAGTAAATTAAAATGTCTAATGAAGAATATACTTACCAAAGATTAGTTGATTATTCAAAAACGACTATTGAGGCATTTAAAACGTATGCAACAAGTTCAGCCAATTATGCTTCCGCAATATCCTTTAAAGGTCAATCATCCAAGAGTCTTGAATTCGAGTTTTTCGGCAATAAGTTCATTCTCGAATTTGACATTGATCCTTATAATGCATTGACTGTTTATAAAACTTATCGATTGAGTGACTCTAAAACAATAAATCCCATTCAATATTTTGAAGTAAAAACATTACGATTTATTGAAAAAACTCATTTTGAAAATAGAGACCTTTATTTTGCGGCGCATCCCACCTCATTTTATGATCGTAGCAGCACGCCCGAAGATATTCTAAGAATATATTTCAGAAATCTATTTCACGATGAAAAAGCAAAGTATCAAAAACTGCAAGAAATTCATAAGAACGAAATAAATAATGAATCTCAACTATCGTGAATCCCGATTCTGACTTCTAGCAAATCTCATCCCTAGTCAGCTCTCTGACAAGACATCCGCCTTTGCAACGCCATCATTCCACCTATGGTCTGTTGTCATTGTACCACTATTAGATTGAAAAACTCCCCGTGCATTTGACTATGGTCGGATTCCACATTATCCATGAAGATAAGACTTTTCATGTATCTGCAAATTTATAAATTATCGAGGTCATATATGAAGGTCGTCCTCTGGGTGGTGGTCAGTGACAATCGCGACCACAAGTGGAGAGTGCTGAGATCGCGACAGGATAGCTGTCGGCAATGGAAACCAAGTATACATTAGTTAAATTTTAAATGTAATTATTTATTTAATGTACAAATTTTGCAACTATTGATAGTCAAATTGCAAAATCGTTATTTCTGGACAAACAATTATTTGAGGGGTGGGGTGTAGGTGGCGTAAGTGGGGGTTGGGGATGGATGGGTGAGAGGGTTTTCTCAGTCGGAAAACTTGGTATTGGGAGGAGGAATACAGCCATTCGGGAAAGAGATCCTTCCTGACGTCAGGATGACAAAAGGGGGGTGATAAGGGCTATATCGGAGCCCGTAGGGCTAGTGGTAGCAATGGCTCTGTAGTCGGAAAACTTGGTGCCGCGTGCGAGCGTAAGGCCGCCCGACTTGTCTGGCGACAGCTGGTCGGACAGGGATAGTAGCGGATAGCCCGGAGCGAGTGATAACGAGTGAGGACTAAGAGCGGATAGCCCGGCCCGAAGGGGTCCGCCTTGTAGTATTGTGGGTTACTTCTTCATCACCTCCTTCACCACATTCCTCTTCAATATGGCCGACGCCGTCAGTACGCCTGAGAAGAGTGCGCCGCCAATACCCACCGTCACGATGTCCTGGCCGGTGAGGTAGAAGTTCTTGATAGGTGTCGGTGCGCGGAGGAAGTCCATGCGGAAGCGTTTGGGGCCGTGGTTGATGCCGTAGATCTCGCCTTTCTCGTAGCTGGTGAAATACTTTGTGGAGAGGGGTGTAGAGAGCTCGTAGTAGTCTATCTTGCCCCGGAGCTGCGGGCGTTGTTCGTAGAGGTATGAGAGGAGGCGTTGCGATAGTTCTTCTTTGAAGGCCTCATACTCCTCGCCGCGCTTTTGCCAGCGCTCTCCCTCCCACTTGGTGAACCATGCATAGGGTATGCACGTGATGATCTCTACCGTAGAGCGGCCGGGGAAGTTGTCATTCCACTCGGGATCTTTGCCCGCCGGGAAGGAGATATAGACCACCGGCAGCGGCGCATTGATATCTGCCATGAAGTCGATGATCGCCTTGTCATGGTCATTGTGCGGATAGATCCAGAGATTGGTCGTGCCGAGCTTTAGCGCCTCGGGCGATTCCTTGATGCCGATATAGAGGCAGATGTGCGCGGTAGAGTGGTCGAGCTGCGCAGCCTGTGGCGCGAGGTTGTGGCGCTCGGCTACGGCATGTGGTATCAGGTGCTTGTATGTATTGACAGCGCCGGCATTGCTTACGACTTTGTCGGCATAGATGCTGCGGCCGTCCTCCATCAGCACACCGATGGCCTGGTTGTCCTTTACGATGACCTCCTTCACACCGGCGCGGATGTACATCTTGCCGCCGTGGTCGAGGATCACTTTGCCGATGGTCTTGGCGAAGTTCGACGGACCACCCACCGGGTAGCATCCACCCGCGAAGTAATGCCGTGTCAGCGTGGCATGCATGGCAAAGCTGCTGTCCTTGGGCGCCTGTCCGTAGTCGCCGTACTGGCCGGCGAGGACGGCGATGAGGTCTTTGTTGGTGGTGAGTGAGCTGAGTACTTCGTAGGTGGTCTTGTCAGACAGCTTGAGGAACTTCTTTCTGTTGAAGAAGCCAATGATATTGCCCAGCCACCGCGAGAAGACGCGGTCATTGTAGAAGCTACGTTGCCCCAGTGCCACTTGCGATATGAGTTCAAAGTATTGATTGATCGCCTTCTCTTCTTGTGGGAACCAAGAGATGAGGTCGGCCTTCAGATTGTCTTTGCCTTTGCGGTAGGGATACTTCTTGCCTCCTATAATGATCTCGTCATACACATCATCCATCTCCGCCCACTTCAGTTTGTCGTCTGATACGTAGTCAAAGATGTCGCGCAGGATCGAGTACTTCTTATTGACCTCACCCACATAGTGCACACCTGCGTCCCACTCGTAGCCCTTGCGGGTGAAGGTCTGTGTGAAGCCGCCGATGGTGCCGTGCTTCTCAAGGACTAGGACTTTCTTGCCGGCCTTGGCGAGGATCGCGGCAGTGGTCAGACCACCAAGGCCGGAGCCGATCACGATCACATCCCACTTATCCGTTTCCTCCGCTCTGACGAATGAATGGGCAAGCTTCAGCGCCTGCTCTCCTGCATGTGTACTCATGGCGTAATGATAGGGATTTATTGATAAATCCCGAGGTGGTATGCTGTGATATTGGTGGTGTTCGTTGATTGAGGCTAGTAGTCGCGAGTAATACTAATGATGTATTGCGGACAGCCTTGCTGACGCCCGCAAAGTCCTCACCCATCTGCCTTCGGCATCTTCCCTCTCCAAAGGAGAGGGAAGAACCTACGGTCTAAAATGAGTTATTATTATTTTACTCCTTTACAAAGCGTCTCACTTTAGTGTACATACCGTTTTTTATTTCCAGCAGATAGACACCGGCGCTTAGTTCGCTGAGGTCCATCTGCACTTCGTGCAGTCCCGTATTCTCAGGTCCGGCATATATCGTTCGCAGCTCCTGGCCTATCGTATTCAGCAGCCTTATAGAGGTATTGCCGGAGTGCCTGGTTTGATAGGAGATGCTCACACGGTCTCTCGCAGGTACTGGCGATATAGATATGCCTATCATTCCCTCTGCGGGGTCGTCCATACCAGTACTGATACTCCTGCATTTCCCTTGATAGTATTTAGTTACTCCCCCGAAGCTCTGCGCATGGCAGGCATTGTAGTAGGTCACACTATCACAGCCGCATACTGTATCAGGCAGAGAGAGGTCGCAGCATACAAATGGTATATGGCAAATCAGGCTGGAGTCGATACATTCGTGCGTGATCTTTATCGTATCGCAATGATCATCGATACATGTAGAGCCGCTATTGTCTAATGCTGTGAGGTGCAGGCAGACGAGATAGGTACTATCATGCGCATAGACGTGAGTAGGATGGACAGCCGTAGAGGTGCTACCATCGCCAAAGGTCCATATGTAGCCGGTCACACTGTCTGCTGTAGAGAAGTTTGAGAAGAACACCGAGTCTATATTCTTCTGGAAACCAAAGTTTGCATGGCAGCTCTTCGGTACCTGGGGCGCCGCATGCAACACCTGGAAACAGGAAATATCGACATCCGTACCCTGCATACAGAACGATGCGCAGCTACCCAGCGTATAGGTATATGTGATAGTATCACCCAGATGCAATGCTGCACCCACAGGCATAGTACATGGATGCAATAAGGTGCCTATCGCAAAATCACTGATCAGTGGGCACTCCACTCCGTCGACTACTACGCCCGTGTCTACACAGCCAGTATTAGTGAGGTCCAGCAATTCCAGGTGATCCACCCAAAACTCTGTCGGAGCAGACACTATACCGCAGCCACCGTTTACCATGCCACCTCTGATGGTGATACGGCAGGAGTCATAGGCAGGAGCATTGTGAGAAATAGGTATCAGCAGGCGGGAATACTGAAAACTGGTCGTCGTACTTTCCCAGTAGCCATTGTCCGCTACAGCACCGTTATGATACATCTCCACGAGCACTGACGCCGTATCCTGCTGCAGATAGCCCGGATCATTCACACACGGCGCAAAATATAGCTTATAAAACAACGACAAGTAACCGGGATATGTATTTACCGCAAAGGTGGTTTTGGCATAAGCCTTAAATGCATTATTGGCGTAAAAGTCTGCTGCAAAGCTACCTGAATAGCGCATCGTATCTTTGCGCACGATATAGGGGTCATAAGCGGGCGCGGTCAGTGGACGACTATTGGTTTCCCATTGGAGAGGCACAGGTTGATTATCCCATTGTTCAAAGTCCCCATTGGGGATCGCCTGCGCTGTGAGCAGCTGTACAAGTGCTATTGAGACTATAAGGAGGAATGTCTTTTTCATGAGAGAGGATTTAAGAACTACAATCAAATACATTACCATAACGATGCAATTTACGGAATCGTTGCCTGACGATGGTATTTCCATCCAATTTTTCCATCACTATTCTCTATTCACCACGCTCTATACTATACTCACTATTCATTATCTTAGCAACAAAACAACGACAACATGGAGGCCACCACAAAGACTGCCCGCTACCCTAAGGAAAAGAACCGCGTCCTCACGACTGAGTTTAAGCCAAGCACGAACTTCTACCAAAGCGACGCCATACTCCGCCACTACCTCGCTACACAGGTGTCAAAGGAAGGCCTCAGCTACATGGAGCAGCACCTCCACTACACCGGCACCGAAGCCGCAGGCCCAATGAATGAGCTTTCGCTCCTGGCCGACCATCAGGGTCCCGAGCTGGTGAAGCGCAACTTCTTTGGCGAGAACATCAACGAGATCAAATTCCATCCATCATACTGGGAGCTGATGAAGACCGCTGTCAAGTCACACATGTTCCGTGTCAAGTGGGAGCCATCGCTTCGTGCGAAGTTCGGCCACGAGGGGCACAGGCTGGGCTTCTCCACAGGCTATCTATATGCCATGAGCGAAGCAGGGCA
>JAOQAO010000157.1 GCA_025963485.1 Bacteroidota bacterium
CTGCCATCTTCTCTATCATAGAGGCAGCCTGTACGGTTTCTCCCCATATATCTGCAGCGATAGTACGCACGCCTACGATACCTCCTGCTATCTGCCCCGTATGGACGCCGATCCTCATCTGGAAATAAGGCTGGCTATTCTTCATGCGTTTCAGCTTCAGGTCCTCCATAAATAACTGGATCTTGATAGCAGCGTTTATGACGTCCTCCGGTTTGCAGTCGAGGCTATTCGCGAGGCCACCTATACAGAGGTAACCGTCACTAAGCGTCTTGAGTGTTTCGAGTTTGTACTTTTTGCAGACATCATCCATCCCCTTGAAAATGATATCCAGTTCGTCCATCAGTTCTATCGGATTAAACTTCTGCTCTGTGTTTGTGAATTCATCAAAGTCGATGAACATCACGGTAGCAAAGCTTTCGATCTCGGCTATCCCCGATGCCTTGATCTTGGCTTCGATCTCCGAAGGTATGATATCACTGAGTATCCTCTCAGCAGTTTCTTTTTCTTTGGTGATCAGGATATTTTTCTCGAACAGAAGCTCTTTAGCTTGTTTATTTGCCCGATAGGCCGAGAAAGCAAACATCGCCATGACACACGCCATGAGCCCCAGCACGATCAGGAAGTACCGGAAATAGCGGTCTTTGGTCCGCTCCGACTCTGTGATCTTATCTTTCAGCTGCTGCTCTACGCGCTGCTGTTCTTTAGCTTTTTCGAAATCATAGTTCAGTTGGAGCTTTGTCACAGCCTGCGTATTGGTCGTACCAAATAGCTGGTTACTGATATCCTGCGACAATTTCTGGAACTTGTACGCTCCCTCATAGTCCTTTCTCTGCTCAAATATGTAGGCGAGGCCATCATATGATGCCTTCATTTGGTCATTGGCATTGATCGGTTTTGCTATATCGACGCTGGCGAGATAGCTCTTTGCAGCATCGTCGAAATTATGTGTTTTAGCCGCCAGGTATCCTTTTGCATTCAGCACTTCGGACTGACCATGTTTATCACTCAGTTCCTCAAAAACCTTTCCGGCTTCGTCAAGCTTATCCTTCGCTCCGTCATATTCATTCTTATAAGTCATGCAATAGCCCATATTCAGGAGGTCAAGGGCCAGTGTCGGTTTGTAGTTGAGCTCACGGCTCAGGTCCATTGACTTTTTGATATTGGCCGCAGCATCCTCCATATTGCCCAGTGTCAGGAAGTTTGACCCTATATTGCAATAGGCATCTGCTACACCCAGTTTATTACCGATCTTGAGGTTGATGGCAAGTGTCCTTTGAAAATAATCATTGGAGATGGGTATATTTCCTTCGAGCGAGTTGATATTGCCAAGCTCCCTGCAGCTATTCATAATGATCTCATCGTTCTTGATCATTTCTGCTGTCTTGAGCGCATTGAGATAGTGTGCCGTCGCATCAGCAAATTTGCCCGTATTCATATCGATGATACCTGTTGCTATTTCGCACTCGGCTTGTAGCTCCTTATTTTGTAGCTCTGTCGCGATGGCAGAGGATTGTTTGATCAGTTCTTTTGCTTTGGTCTGATCTCCGGTGGTCCGGTAGTAGTCCGCCAGCTCTTTGAGGCAGACCGCGTACTTATCTTTCTTTTCTATGCTTTTGAAAAGGTCCGCTGCCTTTTGGAGATTTTCACCGCTTTCTGCCTGGCTGCCTTTATTGGAGAGGTATTGCCCTTTTTTGAGATAACACTCCGCTATACCTTGCTTATAGTCGATCTTTTGAGCGATAGCCAAGGCTTCTTCTACAGTAGTAATAGATTTGTGGATGTCGGAGAACCTATACGCCGTAGAGAGCTCGATAAGCTCATTAACTTTCGATTGTTCGTCGCCATTCGCTTTTGTTGGGGTGAATCCCACAAAAAGTAAGGCAAAGAAACATATTAAGGGTGCGTAGAATCTCCTCATGCTTGGTTTGATGAAGTTAATAAAGAATATATTAACTACGCTGTCAAGAGGTCAGTTGTTACAAAGAATCTTGTATTTAACAATATCCTTTTTGTATAACAATCTAAAAATAAGTCATTTCCCGATAAGGTGTATCAGTTTTTGACACAAAATTTCATGATATTATCCTGAGCCCGAGGGTTTTTCTTCTCAAATAGCATATGCCAGTCCCGGCAGGCGTTATCTATATCATTGATCCGCATATAAGATGTAGCCCTTTCCTCCAGGGCCTGGGTATTTTTCGGATTGATCGCACAGGCAGCCGTGAAATCTTTGATAGCTCCTGCGAAATCAGAAGCATTAAACTTTGCCAATCCTCTTTTATATAGTGCCTGCTCATCCGCCGGCTCGATCACCAGTATCTTATTATATATATCAATAGCCTCCTTGTTGTTCCGCTTATAATAGAATATCACCCCTAGCTGATGGAGCGATCTGACATCTTTGGGATTGACCCTGAGCGCTTGTTTGAAAAGCACAAAAGAACTGTCATAGTTTTTGGCATCCATTTGCAGCATGCCCAACTGGTACCAGGCATCTACATATTCCGAGTCCAATGCGAGTACATTGTGAAAGTCCTTGCCTGCTGCTGCCGGGTCCTTTACTTTGAGATATGTCAGACCGCGATTGTATAAATACCCAAGTGTATTGGGTTTCAATTTCAGCGCGTCTGTATACTTGATCAGCGCTGTCTGATAATCCTCATCATAAAATGCCCGTACCCCTTCTCCATATAGCTGCGAGGCATCTTTCTGCTGCGCAGAAAGCACCAAAGGGCATAGAAAAAGCATAAGCAGGTATTTCATATGAACGAATGTAGGAAAACTTATCGTTGAAACTTGAGACGCAACCTTTCTACAGGACGGTCATTGATCAGGTGTTCTTCTATGATCTCCATTACGTCACTTAGCTGTACATGACCATAAAATACTCCCTCAGGGTACACCACCACACTAGGTCCTGTCTCGCACAGATCGAGGCATCCCGCTTTCTGGGCACGCATGGTCACATTTAGTCCCCGGTCTTTGATCTCCTTTTTGAAAGCCTTGACCAACTCCATGCCATGCTCCTCTCCACAACTAGGACGCTCGCTGTTTACGCGTTGATTAGTGCATATAAATATGTGCTTGTCATACTTCAGATTGCTTTCCATTTGCTACTTTTAAGAGAACAAATGTGAAGAATATTTGTGTGAAAAGTCAGCGGTGCAACTAACTGGTACAAAAATTCGTTCTTAAATCAGGAAAAGCTCATAATATGGCGGAACTAAAACAAGACTGGCTCACCGATGGCCTTATCGATTTTGAATACAAAAAGTATCTGCTCCTCGGATACCTGCAGCAGGTGGACAAGGAGTTTGACGCAAAAAAATTATATCCCTGCTTTTCTGATCTCATAGATCACTATCGCAATCTCGAAGTGCTAAGTGAGCAAAAAAAAATACTTGTGAATGGCTTCCCCAAAGAGATCACCAAAATAGACCTCGAAAATCTGAAATTTGAATACAACAGCTTTATTAAAGATAAGGACCTTGCACTTGACATAGACGAGATCATTTCGTTTGCGATGCCTGAGATCAGGAGCAAGATGTCATTGGGCAAAGAACTCTTCGAAGAAGTAGAGGACAAGGTCAATATTTTTCCTGTGGGGATCCTCCCTCTTCAGACGGATGAAGGTTACCTCCTACTATCAGACTATCTCAAGCGGATCGTGAACGTATACCAGTATAATATCACCATTTTTGAAAATGCCATGACCAAATTCCGGGGCATTCATACCCGGCTTATCGATCAGTACGACATCACCGTATCCAATACCTATGAGAACATAAAATATCAACTCATCAAAGAGGTCAGGGATATGCCTGCGCCTGCTACTTACGCCCTTGAGTTTAAAAAATCTTTCCCGCTCACAGAGACCATGCTGCCCATAGCCAAGCGGATATTTGTGAAGTACGTGACTGCCTAGACGGTCATGATCTCTTTTTCCTTCACCTCTATGTGTTTGTCTACTTTGGTAGAATAGTCGTTCAGGATATTCTGTATAGAGGTTTCTGCATCCTTGGCGCTGTCCTCAGGGAGGCCATCCTTCTGCATTTTCTTTACTTTCTCATTGGCATCACGGCGGGCCGTACGCAGTGAGATGCGGCACTCTTCTGCTTCATTCTTGGTTTGCTTGACCAGTTCTTTACGGCGCTCCTCGGTGAGTGGCGGTATATTGAGTCGGATGATCTTTCCGTCATTTGATGGGGTCAGGCCTATATTGGCCATCAGGATAGCCTTCTCGATAGGCCCGATCAGGGAGCCGTCCCACGGCTGTATACTGATGGTCCTTGAGTCGGGCGTACTGATATTAGCGAGCTGATTGAGCGGTGTCATCGCGCCGTAGGCATCTGCATTTATGCCTTCTACTACCATCGGGCTCGCTTTACCTGCGCGTATTTTCCCTAGTTCATATTCGAAATGTTCCAACGCTTTTTGCATTTGCGCTTTTACTTCGGTCAGTAGGTTCTTTACATCTGCATCTGTCATGGCTATTGATTTAGGCTTTGATTGGGTTCTGTATTGAGATTAATTTTTTACGAGTGTTCCGATCTGTTCTCCTGTCACTACTTTCATCAGGTTGCCGGATGTATTCATATCAAATACAATGATAGGTATGCTATTCTCCTGGCATAGGGTGAAGGCCGTCATATCCATCACATTGAGCTTTTGCGATATCGCATCAGCGTAGGTGAGGTTTGTATATTTCTTTGCATCAGGATTCTTCTCGGGGTCACTGTCATATATGCCATCTACACGTGTTCCCTTGAGGATCACATTGGCTTCGATCTCGGTAGCACGCAGCGCTGCCGCCGTATCTGTAGTGAAATATGGATTGCCGGTACCGGCACCGAATATCACTACCCTCCCTTTCTCCAGGTGGCGCACTGCGCGGCGCTTGATAAAAGGTTCTGCTACCTGTCGTATCTCCAGCGCGGTGAGCAGGCGGGTATTGACGCCTAGCTTCTCCAGTCCGCTTTGGAGCGCCATGCTATTGATGACGGTAGCGAGCATTCCCATATAATCTCCCTGTACACGGTCTATACCTGAAGCTGTGGCCTGGATGCCGCGATATATATTGCCGCCGCCGATCACGATAGCGACTTCCACCTTTTTTTCTACGAGGGCCTTGATTTCTGCGGCATATTGCATCACCACTGATGTATCTATACCGTATTGCTGAGAGCCCATCAGAGCTTCGCCGCTGAGCTTGAGGAGTATCCGTTTGTATTGCATGCCCGGTGAAAATACAGCATTGGCATGAATAAAAAAAGCGGCCCTTTAGGACCGCTTTTCGAATTTCAACGTGTTTTCCGGGTTTAATGATTTACAGTTACCCTTCTGGTCACCGAGCCAGCCTGAGTTTGTATCGAAACATAATAGATGCCACTACTCAGGGCCTTCAGGTCGACAATGCGTTCCTTTTTCCTGTCTGCATAAGAGTAGCTGCCTACATTTTCTCCCAGCAGAT
>JAOQAO010000162.1 GCA_025963485.1 Bacteroidota bacterium
AATATAAAGACATCCCGCTCAGTGATACCGAGTCCAGCTATCTGCGCGTACAGTTTATTCAGCACACCCGACTTCCCATTGCGCTCGTAGTAAGGAGTGAACTTCACCTGCGGATACTTTGCCGCGAAGGCGGTGATGATCTGATTGGTCTCGTCTGACGAGTTATCAGAGCCGATATAGAAGCTGATTTTGTCCAAGGGATATGATGTATCAAACGCCGACTCCAGATTCTCCTGTATTACTTTCTGTTCATTATATGCAGACATAAGCAGGTACACGTGAGGCAGTTCAACGCTTGGTACGTAGACGACGTTATTCTCTTTCCGGCCTTTAGCCAAAAGCTGTAACAGCAGCGGAAACAGCACATAGGAGTGGAGCAGCAGCAGGATGCAAAGCCAAAATATGATCTGGAGTGCTAGTTGCATAATGTCTTATAATAGTCCAGCAGCCTTGCTATCACTTTCTTGTTTTGAAAATTGTCCAGAGCAAATGTCCTTGCGTTTTGCGAAAGCCTTGCCATCAGTCCCGTCTCCGTTTTCAGCCGCCTGATCTGATCGATGAAAGCGTGTACACTATTTGCGATCAGGATGTTTTCCCCATCTTTGGCACCACTGCCTTCTGCCGATACGGAGGTAGAGAGCACCACCTTGCCCATTGCCATGGCTTCGATGATCTTGATGCGTACACCGCTACCCGATACGAGTGGCGACAGCAGGACCGAATGGCTATTGATGAAACCAACTGACGATGCTACCTCGCCATGCGCGACCACGTTCATATCGGTGAAGTTATAGAATTGCTGAGGCATTTTTTTGCCTGCTATATGGAACTTCATATCCGGGAAGGCTGTGTGAATCTGAGGCCATATATCCTTTAGGAACCATTCCAATCCCTGAAGGTTAGGTAGCCAGTCGAGGGCGCCGATGAAGAACAAGCTCAACCCCGGAGGTTGTACGACGGGTATCGACTCATCTATATCTATGCCTGCGGGTACGATGATGGTTTTTGCCTTTGGCTGCAGCTGATGGATAAAATCCTCATCCTCTGTGCTGATCGCCAGTACTGTATCGACCTTGGCCAGCGCTTCCTTCTCAAATTCTTTGAGCCGCTTTGCCTGGATCTCGAGATACCATTTCTTGGGCGCACTGGTATCGGCGGCAGCGGCGCGTTCCCATATCTTGTACTCGACGTTGTGTGCGCGCTGCACGAGTTTTGCCTTGCTGTATTGCCGGCAGGTATCTATATACAGGCATGTCGGCAATCCATCTATGTGTATGATATCAAAGGTTTGTCCTGTCAGCAGCTTTACTAACGCTTCCCTGTATGCCTTGCTATTAAAGCGCTCTATAACGTAAGATTTATCTGTCAGGAGATTGAGCGCAGCGTCGATAGGCTTGATGCGATTGTCTACATCTATGGTAATAAAACTCTTGATTCCCTTAAAGGCATCTCCCGTCTGACCCATATCCACATGATGCTTGACTGTATTCATAGCGAGGCATACGACCTCACAGCCGGCATCTGCGTACCCTTTCACGAAGTGATAAGTGCCTATGGCCCCGCCATCATTGAGGGGCCAGGGTACCCGATTGAGTAAGACTAAAATCCTCAATATTGTTATTTTTGGCGCTAAGTTATAAATATAGACCGGCCCCCAAACCCCCGAAGGGGGCTTACAGCCGAAGATACTTGTATTTAAGTCCCCTTTGGGATTTAGGGGCCGTAGTTGGAGACCGAACATTATGTACAAAAACAATAAAGTCGTCGTCGTCATGCCTGCCTATAATGCAGAGCGGACACTGGAGCAAACCTTTTCGGAGATACCTTTTGATCTCGTGGATGAGGTCGTGCTGGTAGATGATGCGAGCAAGGATGCTACATCTGACCTGGCGCGCCAGATAGGCGTGCACCATGTGATCAAGCATGACAGCAACAAAGGATACGGCGGAAACCAAAAGACCTGCTACAAAAAGGCGCTGGAGCTCAATGCCGACATAGTCATCATGCTGCATCCCGACTATCAGTATACCCCCAAGCTCCTCACAGCCATGATCTCTATCATCGGCAATGATGTCTACCCGGTCGTTTTCGGCTCACGCATCCTGGGTAAAGGCGCGCTAAACGGCGGTATGCCGATGTACAAATACATCTTTAACCGGATGCTGACGCTGACGCAAAATATCCTGATAGGGCAGAAGCTCTCCGAATACCATACGGGCTACCGCGCCTTCTCAGGCAAGGTGATCAAAGCCCTCAACCTGGAGGCCAACTCTGATGACTTCGTATTTGACAACCAAATGGTTTCGCAGATATTCTACAAAGGCTTTGAGATAGGGGAGGTGACCTGTCCGACCAAATACTTCGACGAAGCTTCCTCGATCAATTTCTCACGGAGTATGACCTATGGCCTCGGTTGCCTCAAGGTGTCTTTCACACATATGCTGTGCAAATGGGGAGTGATGAAAAGTGACCTTTATAAAATAAACAGTAATTTTAGTTAATAAACAGTAATTTTAGTTGATGAATCCATTTGGCTACATGATTGATGGACGCTACTTATCAACTCGTTAGTATTAAAAAGAAAACCTAATGGTTTTGTTTTATCGGGAGATAGTATTGGACAAAAGACCCTAGCACGGATTTTGCCTTGATACAGGAAAACAACAGCCATGTACAGCGATAATGACAAAGATAAAGACAAGGAAAAGAAACCGGAGAAACCTCAGGTAGATGAACCTGATCCGGTAGAGCCACCCGTCAGGGAACCGATACCACCCGATCCACCTGTGAAGGATCCCCAGATCGACTATCCGACCTTCCCGCCACCATCACCGCCTGCTCCGCCATTCGGGCATTGATAGGCAATGCAGACCAACTAGACGACCTTGCGCACAGACCAGGCCTCAGCCTTGTGCTTAAAAAGCGGTTTGACCAACGCCCATGTGGAGGTGAATAGCTCAGAGTCGCGGTATGTTTCCAGCGACACTTCATCTTCCCATACCGAGTAGGTGAAAAATATATTGCGGTCATCGTGGAGCAGTTCCACACTCGCGCAGCCGGGAGCCGCCGCGATGCGCTCCTTACGCTCTTCAAATATCTTTTGAAACTCGGCTATGGATTCTTCCTTGAAGGTCATTTTGACGATACGGATGAGGGACATGAGTGCTGTTTTGAGGAAGTGAAGATATATTGATTTCGGATTTCGGAATGCGGATTTCGGCAGGGTTGATTTGTAGGGACAGGTCGCGACCTGTCCCTACGCATACTACGCTCATTTTCTACATCGAAGAATTGCAAATATCCGGCAGCCTGTATCCGAATTTTTACTACTTTAACTTCTCAATTTCGTCCATGCGTAGTAGTCTCCTATTTATTGTTTTATGTGTTTTTTATCTATCTGTTTCGGGGCAGTGTACGTCGGTCAGGTATACGGATACCGTGTTTCACAGGGTGACGGGGCAGACAGCGGTTCAGTTCGGCACAGCAGATAATTACCTTGGCATTCCTATAGACCTGTATCTGGACTTTTACGAACCGGCAGGCGATACGCTAACGAAGCGCCCCCTCATAGTATATGCCTTTGGCGGAGCCTTTCTCATCGGTACCCGCAATCAGCCTCCTATACCAGACTATTGTACCTACTATGCGAAGTGTGGTTACGCAGTGGCAGCCATAGACTACCGGATAGGATTTGATATACTGAGTACAGAGAGTGCAGAGCGTGCGGTGTATCGTACTACGCAGGATATTCGCGGTGCGGTACGCTTTCTGTGCCAGCGTTATGCCCAGTACCGCATCGATACCACTGCTATTTTCCTTACCGGTTCGAGTGCGGGCTGCTTTGGTGGGCTTTATTCCACTTTTGAGGAGCAGAGCGACGTGCCGTCTTCGATCCATGGTATTTTTGCCGAGCCTTCAGACCTTGGCTGCCTCGACTGTGC
>JAOQAO010000167.1 GCA_025963485.1 Bacteroidota bacterium
ATCGAGTCCGAGTTTGCAGTCTACGGCGATTATTTAATTGTCAGATGTCTTGAGGCATGGATTGATCTCCACCATGCTGGCATCAGTAGAAACGTAAGTTTTGTACAACGACTTAAAGAACTTTGTCATTTCCTTGAACGCGTTACCCGTCAGCCCAAGGTTGAAAGCCATCTTGCGGCACTGGAAGTCCTGGAGCCCCACAGACGGGTCTACCCATTCCTTGAGTACTTTATCAGGTGTATGTTCTGCTACTTCCTCTATGTCCATACCACCTTCTGTAGAGTAGATAAATACATTTTTGCCGGTGCCTCTGTCGAGCAGCACAGATATATAGAATTCCTTGGTAGGGCTTTCACCCGGGTAGTAGACATCCTGCGCGATCAGGACCTTGATCACTTTTTTACCTGCAGGGCCTGTTTGCTTGGTCACGAGTGTGCCGCCGAGCAGGTTGGTCGCGATCTCTTTTACTTTATCATGGTTTTTGGCGAGTGCTACACCATTCTGGTCTTTGCCTTCTATCTTGCCTTTGCCCCGGCCACCTGCATGGATCTGGCTTTTGACCACCACCCAGTCACTGTTGTATAATTCTTTGAGTTTTTGTGCCGCGGCTACTGCCTCCTCCGGCGTAGTGGCTACGATGCCTTCCTGTATGGCCGCTCCATTCTTCTTTAGTAGTTCTTTTCCCTGGTATTCGTGTACATTCATGTGAGATGGCTTTTTGTGAGTCGGACGAAAATAAGCTAATGGAGCAGAAATGCAAAAAATGTTTATCCAGTACCACTTATTCTGTATTACTCTTTGTGGTTGTTTTTCAATGACTTACGGCTTATGTGCACATGTAGGCTGCAATGCACAGGTAGGTGTGCAACTGTTTATTACTTTTTTTGGTCTTTTTATTATATTTAAGGTGCAAAACCTAAAGCTATGACAAGTGATATAATCATTTTAATAGTTACCCTTGTTGTTGTCATATCTGCCTTCGCCTATGGTGCTGTGCGTTACAGGATGGATGAGGAGAAGATAGAGCATGATGCCAACAAAGAGTAGCCCCGGACGGATAAGACAACAGGCTGATGACCTTCATTTTCATCCTGCCTCGTACTGATCCCGGTTTTTTTGGTCCAGGTTCCCAACCTCGGCTAGGGGGAAAGAGTTGCTGCAATACTCCGGTTAGTTAAACCATTCCATTTGCCGTTTGTTTCATACATTCGTCACACAAAACATCAATCGCGCAGGACATGGATCAATTGATACTGGAACTAAAGAAAGAACTCATCGAACGCCTCAATCTGGAAGGAATGACCCCGGAAGAACTGGATGAAAATATGCCCCTCTTCGGTGAAGGTCTTGGACTCGACTCTATAGACGCCCTGGAGATCATAGTCCTCCTGGACAAAAATTACCAAATCAAGATCACCGATCCCAAAGACGGCAAGAAGATATTCTACAGTATCAAAACCATAGCTGACTATATCACAGAGCAGCGCAAACCCGTCGCAAATACGACTATCTGATGAGCCGGGTATACATCACGGGCATAGGCGCTATCTCTGCCATAGGTAATGATGTAGAGGAAACATTCCAATCACTTATCGAAGAGCGCTCTGGTATCGGGACCATGGACTACCTGGAGTCAGTTCATTCCGCTATACCGGTGTTTGAGGTGAAACTGTCTGATGAAGAGCTGGCACGGATGGCCGGACTATCTGATGCCAAAGGCCTGACACGTACGACCCTGCTCGCCTTCATAGCCGCGCAGCAGGCTGTCAAAGATGCTGGAATGGACATGTCGGTTGACTCAGGCTTGAGAACAGGCTTCATATCCGCCACTACTTGTGGAGGCATGCGCGAGTTCGAAAAGTATTATCACGACCTGCTGGACCCGGATAAGAAAGGAGATTTTGCCTTATTCGCAGATACGCTTGATAGCGCAGATCATACGGAGAAAGTAGCGGCGATCATCGGTGTCAAAGATTATATATCTACAGTTAGCACCGCCTGTTCATCTTCATCCAATGCCATCATACTCGGCGCCCAGCTTATCAAGCACGGTCACCTCGACAGGGTGATATGCGGGGGCGCAGATTCCTTATGCAAGTTCACGATCAATGGATTTAAAATACTCATGATACTTGACAGCGAGCCTTGCCGGCCCTTTGATCAGTCGAGAGCGGGGATCAACCTCGGCGAAGGCGCAGCATATATTGTTTTGGAAAGCGATGCTTGCGTCAAAGATGGACGGACCATATGGGGAGAACTGACAGGCTACTCCAATACCAATGACGCCTTTCACCAGACCGCCTCGTCACCCAATGGTGATGGCGCTCTGCTGGCCATGCAACACGCCATAGAGATGGCAGGCTTGTCTCCCGCTGAGATCAGCTACATAAATGCCCACGGTACAGCCACAGAGAACAATGATCTGGCCGAGGGCATGGCTATTCAACGCTTGTTTGGAGACGAGCCTCCCGCATTCAGTTCTACCAAAGCATACACCGGTCATACACTGGCAGCGGCAGGTAGCCTTGAGGCCGTATTTAGCCTTTTGGCTATTGCCAATGATACGGTGTATGGCAATCTCAATTTTAAAAAGCAAATGGATGAGTTGAACATATCTCCCGTAATAATTAATATCGACGGCGATCCTATAGTTGTTCATCATGTCTTATCGAATTCATTCGGCTTTGGCGGAAGCAATACCTCCTTGTTATTCTCTAAAGTCAAAGATCAATGAGCCTGAAGTATTACATACAAGGCGTAAGCGCTATCTCACCGCAGCAGACTTTTGACCGCACGGTCTTTCTCGATGAGCCTGTCCATTATGAGGAGAATATCATCAAGAGCATCACGCCCGATTTCAAGTTATACATCCATCCAGTTCCGCTTCGACGTATGAGCCGCATCATCCGTATAGGTATGAGCGCCGCTAAGATGTGTATGCAGGACGCTGATCTTGCTATGCCGGATGGCATTATCACAGGTACAGGCTATGGCTGCGCAGATGATACCATCAAATTTCTTGAGGAAATGCTTGTAAATAAGGAGCAGCATCTCACACCCACCCACTTCACACAGAGTACGTACAATGCCCTCTCCGGTAGTATAGCGCTTTCACTCAAATGCAACAACTACAATACTACTTATGTCCATCGCGCATTCTCCTTTGAGAGCGGAATAATGGATGCCATGATGCAGATAGCAGATGATAGCGCTAAGCGCTTCCTTATCGGCGGTTTTGATGAGACGGATATTCATCACTACACGATCACCTCCCGCGTTGGTTATTATAAAAAAGAAGTCGTTAAGAACTTTGAGCTCTATAGCTCCGGTACCGTCGGCACTATACAAGGGGAAGGCGCCTCATTCATTACCCTCGGTGCTTCGCAAACGGAAAATTCCTATTGCACGATTGATGGTGTAAAGACTGCATTCGGGATAAAGGATGCAGAGGAACTAAAACAAACAGTAGTAAAATTTTTGCATGGCAATGGCATCAGCATCGCTGATATCGATCTCGTCATAAGCGGCCGTAGCGGCTGCGTGGTGAATGATAGATTACTCATAGAGGTAAACACGGATGTTTTCGCCGATACTCCGATTGCATACTATAAACACCTCACGGGTGATTATAGCGCTTCATCTGCATTCGCGACCTGGCTCGCTTCGCGAATACTCAAAGAACAAAAAGTACCTGGGGCTTTATTGGCATCAAAAGATACTGCCGCTCCTATAAAAAAGATTCTCTACCTCAATCAATACATGGGTGGCGAATACAGCATGATATTATTCTCAAAAATCTAAGCCCCGACGTCATTGCGATGAATTTTCCCCGTAGAAAATAAAAATGTAAAATTCAGAAGCAATCTGTAACCCAATACTGATAGGAGTACAGTAACTTGAGATTGAATTTGCTCTGTATTTTCCTTAGTTTTAAATCCCATGCACTCAAAACATTTTCAATTCATTCTTTTTTTTGCGTTTCTCTCCGGGATCACAGCATCCTGCCACAAAGACACCGGCCCTACCGGTCCGCGCCTGGTGAAAAGTATGAATATAGAAGGCAGCAGCTGCCAGATAAATTGCCTTTATGATGATGAGAACAGAGTCACTTCTGTCACCCAGTGCGACACCGTGGAGTCCTATTCATACTATGATGATTCCATAGTCTATGTGCGTACCGTCGGTGGAGGGTCACCCACACGCTATATTTATGCTATTAATGACAAGGGCATAGCCACGAGTGGCATCAAGGTGGCCAGCGATGGCTCTGTAACTAATTACACATATACCTACGATGCCAATAATGATCGTATCCAAACAACAGACAATACCAACCCAAATACTTTTGTCACTTATACTATCGAAAATAATAATGTGGTACAGGACTCATCAGTATCTTCTTTGCTTGGCGCAGGCAACTATACCATCAGCCGCATATATTACGCCAATACCGATAACACTATTGGGTATGCCAATTTTGGAAAGACCTTCCTTGGCAGTTCCTCTGCCAATTTCAAGAAAGCGGAAAGTTATAATACACAGGCTGGACAGTACACAATAAACTATTTTTATGAACTCGATCATCTCAACGGCGTCTCCCGCCGCATTATGAAGACCAACGACTCCATCATCGAGTCGCGGGAGTATGAATATTATGGTAGTGACTGAGTGTATTGCAGGGTCTCATGACTTTCCAGGTTTCCCCGTGTTAATATCCTAACTGCA
>JAOQAO010000191.1 GCA_025963485.1 Bacteroidota bacterium
TAGGCAAGTGATCGCTATATCCATGCTGATAGTTATTGCCATCGAAAGTACGCAGCGGGTAGCCTTTGTAGTTACCAGTTTGCTGAATCATGAAATCCTTTTTAAATATCATCGCCTTGCTGTAGAAGTAGCCATTTTGCTCCTGATTGAGGTAACCATAGGATACTATGATCTGGTCAAAGAGGTTCCACGCATCATTGTAGGCCAGTGTGCCGATACCGTTTTTGATGAATTTCACCCAGGGGTTATACATTTCACCCTTTTTCACTTTCTCCTTGTCGCCTTTGGCGCCTATGACTTTAGCCACTGAGGGACTGGTAGGGTCATCGTTGAGGTCGCCCATGAGGATGACCTTAGTGTCGGGGTTGATCTTCATCAGCGAGTCTATCACGCGCTTGGCCACGCCCGCTGCGGTCGCCCTGTATGGAGCGCTGGCCTCATCGCCGCCCCGCCTCGATGGCCAGTGATTGACAAATACATTGACCGTATCGCCATCATAGACGCCATTGACCCACAGCACGTCGCGTGTGGCATGCGGTACGCCTTCTTCTATGAGGGCCACATTAAGCGGTTCACTTGACAGCACGCGGAAATACTTCGGATTGTATATCAACGCCACATCCACGCCGCGGGCATCGGGAGACTCATAGTGTACGATCTTATAGTTACGCCCCTTGAAGGCAGGCTGTGAGATCACGTCAGTAAGCACCTTTTCATTCTCTATCTCGGCTACGCCAAACATGGACAGTCCATCTGGCGAGATGTCCTTGCCTATCTGAGACAGTACCTCTGTGAGGCGGCCAACTTTATCAGTATATATAGCAGTGCCATAGCGGTAGGCTCCGCCGGGCAGGAAGTCCTCATCATTGGTTTTGGGGTCATCTATGGTATCGTAGAAGTTCTCACAATTGTAAAATCCTACTACACCGACCTTGTACTGTTTGGTCTGTGCAGATGCGGATAGATGTATGAAAAACAAGGAAATAAGACATAAAATGAGCCTGTTCATGGATAGATTTTGAATGGGTAAAAGTAGCAGTTACGGCGTCATTATTAAGGTCTGTTGATTATTATAATCATTTGTTAACACTAGCGGATTGCCATTGACTGATAAATACTTAGATTTGACCCGAAAATAATTAATTTTTGATGAAGCATCTTTTCTCCTTTTTCTGCACGGCTGTGCTGTGCACTTCGGTGGCCTTTGCCCAAAGCGACTCTACCGAAAAAACCCAGCAGCAGGACCTCGACGTGATCCCGGTCGTAAGCGCCAACTCCGATGATCTCAGCGAATCTATCAGCGACCAGAATGTGGCCAGCATGCTCGCTTCATCGGGCGATATATATGCAGCTACCCTGGCATACAGACTCAATCAGGCGGGCTTCAGATACAGGGGCTACAGAAATGACCAGTTCACTACTATCATAAATGGTATCCTGATCAATGACCCGGAAAACGGCCAGTCATTCTTTAATGGTTCCGGTGCATTCACCGATCTGATGCGCAATCGCTCCGGTAGCCTGGGTCTGCTACC
This sequence comes from Bacteroidota bacterium, assembly GCA_025963485.1. Taxonomy (GTDB): domain Bacteria; phylum Bacteroidota; class Bacteroidia; order Chitinophagales; family LD1; genus UBA1941. The sequence continues at coordinate 1,536 of JAOQAO010000191.1, forward strand.
ATCCAGTTTCGCATTCGGCGGATTGGGTGGATCGTACAATCTGGACCTTCGCGCGGGTGGTATGAGAAAAGGCCTCAGCCTCAACTATACAGCCACTAACAGAAGCTACTACAATCGCCTCAACGGCTCCTACTCTACCGGCTATATCAAAGGCGGCTGGGCATTCACAGTTGCCTTCTCCCGCAGATGGGCAGTGAAAGGCTATGAGCCGGGCACCTCATATGATGGCTATGGTTATTTCCTCGGTATTGAGAAAAAATTTGGTACTAAGAACAGGCTGGCGCTGACCATATTTGGTACACCCACTCAATCTGCCAGGGCAACGTCTTCTGTACGTGAGTTTCAGCAACTGGCAGGCACCAACTACTACAACGCGGATTGGGGCTACCAAAATGGCCAGATACGCTCGGCCAATGTCAATAAGCGTTTCGAACCGACCTTTATGCTGACACATGAGGCCAAGATCTCTAACAAGACGAATATCATCACTGGTATCGACTTTGAGATCGGCAGGAACCAGACATCAAATATTGATTACTTCAACTCTCCATCTCCGGACCCTGATTATTACAAAAACCTCCCAAGCCTCATCTCTGATCCCGGTCAGCGCGCTATGGCAGAGGAGCTATTCCGCACCGATGCCAATGTACGCCAGATCGCCTGGGATAAACTATATGCTATCAACCGGGCTGCACCGATCGGCCCAAATGGCCGTCAGTCCAGCTACATCCTCGGCGACCGCATGGAGGACAATAAGCAAGTGAACTTTAACACCACGCTCAATCATACTTTCTATGATCATATATCGCTGACTGCGGGACTGACCTACCAGTGGGAGAAAGTACGCCACTACAAACAGGTCAATGACCTGCTCGGTGGCGACTATTATGTTAATCTCAATGACTATGCAGTGCAAGACTTCCCGACCAATCCCGATGTGCTCCAGAATGACCTCCAGCATCCTAACCGCATACTGCATGTGGGAGATGCATACGAATATGACTACAGCTCACAGATACACAAGACATCTGTCTGGCTCCAGCCTTATTTCAAATTCAACCATGTGGAGTTCTTCGTATCAGGCCAGCTCACGCACAACTACTACTGGAGGACGGGGAATGTACAAAACGGCCTGTATCCGGACAATTCGCTCGGCGACTCTAAAAAGATCTCGCTCATCAACTACGCGATCAAGGCGGGCTTTCAGTACAAGATCAATGGCAGAAATTATTTCTATGCCAATGGTGAGGTCAAGACTGAAGCACCTACATTCAACCAGTCATTCCTCTCTGCACGTATCAGAAATGAGGTCGTAACAGGACTGACCAATGAGAATGTATATGCAGCTGAGATCGGCTATCAATACAAGTCTCCTATCATCACACTGAAGATTAGCGGCTTCTATACAGAGTTCCAGAATGGAATCCAGAACAGGACCTTCTTTCACGATGACTACAGGACCAATGTCAACTACTCACTCACTGGTATCGGCAAAAGGGAACTCGGCGGAGAACTAGGTTTCGATGCCAAGATATACAAGGGCTTCAGCGTAAACCTGGTGGCAAGTGGAGGTTTGTATAAATATTCAAGCAACGCAAGCGCGACTATCACTAAAGACAATAGCGACCAGATCCTCGCCAATCAAACGGCTTATATCAAGAACTACTACCTCGGCGGTATGCCACAGGTGAGCGGTTCCCTGGGATTCAAATACTCCAGTAAGCACTACTGGTATGTAGGTATCAACTTCAACTACTTTGACCAAATGTATGTCGAGATCAATCCGATACGCCGAACACTGGCAGCTGTGGACCTCGTAGACTATGGCTCTGCACAATACAATGAGATACTCCACCAGGAAAAACTCAAAGGGCAATTTACGATGGATATGACAGGCGGATACAACCTCCTCCTCAACAAATACATCCATCATATGGGCAAGTATAAATACAGCCTGAACTTCTATGGCACCCTGACCAATATGGCCAACAACCGCAACTTTGTGATCAATGGTCAGGAGCAACTGCGCTATGACTACGGACAGAACAACCTCGATAAATTTGGTACTAAATACCGCTATATGCACGGGTTTGGGTACTTCGTTTCAGTGGCATTCAGGATGCAGTAATAATTAAAACATTAAATCAGGCTATAAGATGACTTCAGTTCAGATAAAAAAAGCCGCAGCGGCGGTCATGCTATGTACAGCGATAGTGCTGGCCGTAGTATCATGCAAAAAAGACAACTTCGACATACCTTCTCCCGGCGCTAATATAGATCCCGCGGGCGTACATGCTACGATGACCATCAAGCAATTCAAACAGGCCTACTGCGTGCCTAATATGAATAGTTACCTGCCCGTCATGCTGACGGATAGCGTGATCATATCGGGTATCGTCAATGCCGATGACCGCTCAGGTAATTTCTACAAAATAATAAGCCTGCAGGACTCTACCGGCGGCATACAGATCAAAGTAGGAAGCTCCTACCTCTACCAGGACTATCCCATAGGCCGCAGGATATTTATCAAAACAAAAGGCCTTCTGTTCTTTAACTACACCGGTACATTTGAGCTCGGAGGCTATATAGACACTACGACCAGTACCTTCCCAAATGTAGGCGCTATCGTGATCGACAAAGCTGCTGATCATATCATCAAGGGCCAATGGGGGCTGGATATCCCGGTCGTGCATAAGACCACTGCTCAACTCACTTTCAACACTGATAATATCAACGAACAGAGTACACTCATACAGCTCGATGATATGGAGTTTGGCAGGTTTGACACCACACAGACCTATGCAGATGCAGTGACCAAGGCCTCTGTGGACCGCACAGTCTATGACTGCTCAAATTATGGCGTGACTGTACGCTCCAGCGGTTATGCCAATTTCGCTTCACTCAAACCTAACAAGGGGCATGGCTCAATACGCGGTGTCTATACTTATTACTCAGTCCACAATGTACCTCAGCTGATCCTCAGGGATACTTCGGATATCATGTTTACCAATGCTCCGCGCTGCCATTAATCATTTAAAAGATTTAAAAACCAAGAGATAAATGAAGTCTTCCCTCATAAATAAAGTACTCATCACGCTAACTGCAGCAGTCATGGCATTCGCGGTATCATCCTGCGTGAAAGATAAATTCTCCGCGCCGGCTGCCCTCATCAATGCTGATCCATCGGGCATGCAGGCTACGATGACCACATTACAGTTTAAGAACAGGTACTGCTTTGGCGTGGCACACACGCTGGATAGCAGCAGGCCGGTATTGATCACAGATAGTATCATATTATCCGGAGTCATCAATGCAGATGACAAGACGGGAAATTTTTACAAACAGCTTATACTGCAGGATGCTACTGGCGGTATACAGGTCAAGGTCGAGGCTACTGGTTTGTATAATGAATATCCGATAGGCAGGAGGGTATTTATCAAATGTAAAGGACTATACCTCTACAACTACCTCGGTACGCTGGAGATGGGCAGCTACATAGATACCACCGGCCCTCAGCCTACACTCGGAGGTATACCCAATACGCTGCTCTCTACCTATGTCGTCAAGGGAGCATCCGGCGTGCCATTGGCACCTGTCAAATATACCATCGCTGATCTCAACAATGCCAATCAGCTCTATGAGCAGAGTACACTGATACAAGTGGATAGCGTAGAGTTCATAGACGGTGACCTGGGGCTGACCTATTCCGATCCATTCAATAAAGCTTTTGGCAATATCACTTTCACCGAGCGCTCGCGCAATACAGCAGTGGTACGCTCCAGCGGTTATGCCAATTTCGCAGCGGTGCCGGTGGCTCAGGGTAGTGGTACGCTGACGGGTATCTTTACGATTTACCAGAAATCAAACGGTACCTTTATCAATCAGATAGGTATACGCGATACGACGGATGTGCAGTTCAGCAGCCCTCGCTTCTAAGAGATAGAGACCATTTGCCTCAATATGTCTTTGGCCTCCGGGCCGGTATTGAAGAGCAGATCGAGGCAGCTCAGATTTGTGCTTAACACATCGACATTCCCAAAGACCTTTATATATGGCACCTCAGACAGGTGCCATTTTTTTTGACTGATCATCAGATCAGTCATCTTTTGATTGGCTTTGAAAATATGACGCAGATCAGTTTTTTCTGCAGGCTGCTTCTCGTAGGTATCAGTATAGGTGACGCTCACATCAAGCTTCATCAGTTTTATCATGAGCAGCAGCAGGTCTTTATTAAACTCATAAAGATGTTCGTAGCGTCGCCCGGAGAATAATGGGCGGAAATATCCTTGATAGTGTTCGTAGAAAGGAGCACTGCCATAGGCCGACAGGATGGACATCAGGTGCTGATGTTGCCAGGTATCTGTATAGGATATCCGCGATTCGCTGTATAGCTGATGATGGTCCCGGCCACCTGCTATCGGTATGCTGAGGGTGATGATGCCATTGGCGCCGAGTATCTCGCACCTGTTCCTGTAGGTAGATTTGATATAGTTCTCGTGCGATTCTATCTGTATCTCTCCTGCGGCGCATAGCAGCGCCATATAGGACACAGGAGGCAGGTATAGCATGGGCATGAGCATCATGCCGCGAATATAGCAAATGAAGAAAGAGGGATGAAGATGTGCTCCTTAAATATAGGAGAAGAAATAGATCATGGCCCATACACCAGAGAAGGCAAGGCCAAGATATAGTTCTTCTGGTTTTTGCCTCAGGTCCCACATCACGGTGGCGCGATAGATCATCCTGGCTATGAATATGGCGACGAGGATAAAACCTGCTGCGACTCTCATATGAAATGTGTTTGCGCAAAGATATGGTGAAATAATGGTGCCGCAGAAAAATAATCATGTGGCAACATACAATCACAAATAGTCACTATCTATGCATCCTAAACACTCATACCATGATAGCAACCAAAGCATACGCCGTACAAAACGCGACCAGCCCTGTAGGACCATTCACACTCGACAGAAGGGATGTGAAGCCTAATGATGTGCATATAGAGATACTTTACTGTGGTGTCTGCCACTCGGACATCCACCAGGCGCGCAATGAATGGGGCAACTCCAGCTA
>JAOQAO010000261.1 GCA_025963485.1 Bacteroidota bacterium
CAATGAATAATTTTTTGATAACTATTCTACTTCTTGCATCAGTCGCTTTAGGTGGCTGTAAAAAATGCATGACCTGTGGGAGTCGCTGCTATTATTGTACACATTTTGCGGATACCATCTGCTCAACTGATTTTGTCAATCCAAGCATTGTAGATACCATAGTGAACGATAATATTCGTTCAGGGAATACATGTTTTAAAACTCACCCTTTGTATAGCAAGGATATGTTCGGGTCATCCAGTGAGCAACAAGGAGTGCGAGGCTTATTGGAGCCTTTGGGATATGAATGCGTAGATAAATAGTGGGCCCCACTGGCGCGAATGTTTCCACTCGTGCCTCACTGGCAGGAAAGCAAATACAAGTTGCTGGTGACGCTGTGCTAAACACCGGCGCTATATTCTTGCGCTATAGGAGGTTGTGTTTTTATGTGGTACCCCACTTGGTGCGAATGTTTTCACTCGTGCCTCGGGCTGTTTTCGGGCAGGGATAGTAGCGGTAGCCCACAGGGAGTGATAACGACCGAGGACTACAAGCGGATAGCCCGGCCGCCCGCATAATAAACTCATGGCGAAAAAAAATCCGTACGGGCCTGCAGGCGGAGTTCTCACGTCAGCTGCGGAAAAATACCGTGACGGTTGGGCCTCACCGAATTAACACCGGGTTTATAATATTTTTAGAAAGCTATAAGTTATTTTTTTTACATTTGAATACTCGCGGCACCCGCTATGAACATACCTCCGCAAGTACCAAGTCATGGCTCAACCCAACCGGCCCTATAACCTGCTCATGATCGATGATAGCATCGCCGACATGCGTCTCATGACGGAGGCCGTGGTGCTATCCGGACTATCGCAGATAGCCACCGCCAAAAGCTGCTATAGTGCCTATGAGGGTTTTGCTGCGCTCGAATCGGCTCGTGCTGCAGGGCAGGTATTCCACACGATCCTGCTCGATCTCAATATGCCCAAGCAAGGTGGCGTCGAACTGCTCGGAAGGATAAAAGCCGACGAAAGATTCTCCGCGATACCCGTATTCATCGTGACCAACTCGGATAGCAGGGCAGACATAGATGCCTGCCGGGCACTGGGCGCAGATGCCTACTTCCAGAAGCCTGCGGACTTCAACAGGCTCATCGATTTCTTCATAGCCGTGGGATACTCCCTGGACAAGAACAAAAGCGTTTCCGTGCCCATCGTAGAGAGGCGCTATGAGGAATTGAAAAAAGCAGCTTAAAGTAAATTAGTGATCTCCTTGAAATGCTCGTCGTAGACTTCGTCGAGCGTTTTGGCCGTCAGCGGTTTGGTCCTATACTTTGTGAGTGACCCTGCATTTGCGGCCCGCTCCTTGTCGGCGGGATTTGCGAGCGTGGTGAGCATGACCACGATGACCCGGCCCTGTAGCTCCTTATCCAGTTTGTTGTATTCTTCGAGAAACTGCCATCCGTTCATGCCCGGCATGTGGATGTCGAGGAAAATAATGTCGGGGTTGGGGTCGCCTTTGCTCCTGGCACTTTTCAGGTATTCGAGCGCTTCTTCGGCAGATTCCCTGACGACCAGCGTTTCGGCGCTCTTGTTCTTTCTGATGACGTGCTCGTGGTAGTAGTTGTCTGAGTCGCTATCGTCTATCAGCATGATGCAGTTGACTTTTCTCATCATAGTTGTTGATTATATACACAAATATTGCCTTTTGAGGCAATAGGGGATTGAAGCTTTTGATAGCTTCGGGCTATGATGCGGATCACAGCCGGGGGATTCTGGACATACGATAGAGGGCGTAAAAAGTTTCAGAGAGTCATTGAGGAGGCCCACGTGAGACCGCCTGTGAGGTACATTTGCCAAACTACCGGAGATACTGAAGTATCCTGAATCGCCTGCGCAACAGGAATTGGCGTAAAAAATAAACGGCCCCTCCCTTTCGGAAGCGACCGTTCTTGAACCTATGAAAACGTAGCGCAAACGTAATAAATATTTTGAAACGGAGTATCCCCTTTTTAGGGTATTTGCATAATGACAGGAATGCGCGGTTGAGGCCACGGATGTATACCATAACATTAGTGAGGGTCAATGATTTACTGCTTTGTCATATTTGTTCCCCGCCGTTGTTGGTGTTTAGCGCAGCGTCACCAACAACTTGTATTTTGCTTTTGCTGCTTCCCTGCTGCATATTATATTTGCTCGCATGTACGACAATCATGTTCAATTTTTCACGGCAACTATTCTGGAATGGAAGCTGCTATTGAAACCTAATGCATATAAGGAGGTAATAACAGACAGCCTGGCCTTTTTAGTCAAAAAGCAAAGGATCAGGATTTATGGATTCGTTATAATGCCTAATCATATCCATCTCATATGGCAGATAAGTGAAACACTAAAAAGAGAGGATGTGCAAAGGGACTTCTTGAAATTTACAGCTCAGGAGATAAAAAGGGATCTTGAGAAAAACCACCCTGATGTTTTAAAACACTTTGAGGTGAATGCCGTAGACAGGAAGTATCAAATATGGGAGCGCAATCCTCTTTCCATTAATATATACAGCAGGGACGTACTCATCCAAAAACTGGACTACATTCATGCAAATCCACTGCAGGATAGATGGCGGCTGTGTGAGCATATGGAAGACTACAAATACTCTTCGGCTCAATATTATCTTTGCAATAATAAGAATTGGGATTTCATTACACACTATACCGAGTAGGAATACAGTTGTTGGTGACGCTGCGCTAAACACCAACAATGAACTGTGTTTAAAACCAAGTTTTCAGACGATTTTTTTACATTGTCATAGATTCCTAAGCGGCTTTGGCTTTATATTCTGTTTTGCCTTTCACTACGCCGAAGGCTGTCCTTAGAAGTTTATTGGCTATAGCGATTTTGATAACTCTACTATGTTTCCCTTTAATTGTCAATCGTTCTTTCAATTCTTTGCATTCCTGATTGCACCTTTGAGCCGACCATGTACACAGATATAACAGCTTTCGTATTCTTCCGTTGCCCATTTTGCATATATGCCCTTTACCTCTGACACTAGTGCCGGAATCATAGATACGAGGGCATAGACCACAATAGGCAACTAAAGCCCTTACATCGTCAAAATATTCAAAATTACCCGTAATGGCAATCAGAACGAGCGATGTTTTAATGCCAATGCCTGGGATTGTCCTGAGCCTGGATAAAGTTTCTGAACAGTTTGTAGCCGCTATCTTCTCTATTTCCTGCACAAGTTTGAGTATCTCTTGCTCTACATACTTCAATACTTCTTCTTTGCTTTTTTCTGCCGCCATATTAATTACATCTAAATGATCTTCGGCTTCCATGCGATTAGACAGTTGAGCAGCTATCCCCTCATAACCCTCAATCGTAGTAAGGATGTTGTTCATTTCCTTGATGTAATCTGCATCGGGCTTCCAACGCTCTGGTTTTTGATTTTCACCGTATGCGCAGATCATGATTGCATCCTTTTTGTCCGTCTTGGTCCTGCTCATTGTCATCTGACTGTAACGTTTGATCTTCAAGGGATTTACTACGCTTACATAAATCTTGCGATTATGCAGAAACATAGCCAGTTTTAAAAAGTAAGTTCCCGATGCCTCCATCACACAATGGTCATCCTTTTTCACATGACTAAAAAAGGACCTGAACCCTTCCTGATTATTAGGAAAGGCCATCGATACAGTAGATGCTTTTTCTTTCCAGGACACATCAAAAGTTTGCTTTGAAATGTCAATTCCAATAACTTTGCCCACAACAACTGTTTTTAAGTTGAAGGTTTACTTTGGATCTTATCTATCCTTTATGCAGGCTCCTACGCCTATTGAACTGTTCAAGCTTCAAAGTAAAGAGGGAAGATGCCTAACATTGTTGACGGCTTCGTAAGAGCTAACGGCGAAAATAGTTTGCATCTTCCCTTATCCTTCAATGGTGATTTAATCCACTAAATTTATTGCTGAATACTTAGGAAGACAAACATAGGACGGCGCGAAACACCAACAACGGCGCGATCAGCGACAAGAGGAGATGTGGATTCACTCCGGCTGATGGTCCCGCCTTTTCCACTCCTCGGTTCGTGTCCCCAGGTAACTATATACGTGTTAGACCATGATAGGCTATTGGCCGCTGAATAAAGAATTTTGTTGTGGTGGGGCTGCCTGCCTAGCAGCGTTGGCAATTGCCATTAAAGGCGGCATGGCAGATAGCTTTCTCACTGGCTGACCAACCACAGTAGCGAGATCAAACAATTGTTGATCTTCCGTGTATAGCCAATCCACACCCTTTGCAATAGAGATACCGAGTATTAGAATGTCGTACTTAAATTTTGTTTTAATTGCCACCTCTCCGTTTGCTGCGTAAATATCCTGCCAATCATGCTTATGGTCTGCCCAAATTCCACCTGCTATGAATGCGGACAGGTCATCTAATGGTGCAACCCTAAACCTAGTCTGTATTACATCTAATAATAAGCTGCGTCTTGTTGCATCTGTAATGGGACACATCACCTCCGTTATAACGGGAGCAGGAACTACTATCTCCCGACCTTCGGTGTCAAGAAAGTCTAACAGGTCGGATGCCAATTGTATATTACCTTCTTGTCCTTGGGTGGCGACTCTCTTTACGCCCCAAACGAAGATCATGCTGTCAATGCTAACGGTGTTTGTCACATTAGTCGATTAAAAGGGTTTCTTTAATATCTTCAATCTTATCCCATTCGTCCCCAATAATCTCTCTAATTTCCGCGAAGGCCTCTTTATTGCTCGTAGGGTCGTATTTATCTATTACATCGTATACTTTGAAACTAACTATTGAATAGCCCACTTTAAGCCATTCAGCGGTTCCTTTGAAACCGACAACTCTATACAATTTATGTGCGAGTCTTACAGCAATGTCCTCGCTTACGTCAAGGGTCAAAGGTAGGGGGGCATTATCAAGTTTTACCCTTACGTGTGGTTCTGCCCCGCCGACTCTAATTATCCTGCCATATACGATTGTGTCTCCCTTTAGTATATGCGAGGTCGGTATAGATATTTCTGTATCTGGTTTTATCTCTGCAAGCGTTTGTCCGTTTCTAATTAAGCATCCATCGCAATTCTTTGCTTTAATTATCTTTTGAATCTGCTGTAGACCCTTTATGGATTTTTCAGGGAGTGTGCTATAGTCATTTGCAGCTATTGCAGCGGAACATGCGATAAAGGCGGCTACAAACAAGTCTGAGATATTAGGTTTTAGAAATAACCGATTACTCCCTTCTTGAACATTAACGAGACTTATGAATAATTGATTTTCATCCACCTCCTGTCCTTGTGCCAATATATATGCCTTTAGAGAAGATTCAAGTGATATAATTATCTCTCCAACTTCTCTAGCTTTAAAGCTATCAGGTGCGATACCATCACCCTCTAGTTTAAACTCTAATATTTCATTGATATTTTCCAAGTTGTCGAATTTATATATAGTTTCTGAGATTATGCGTTGTTTCTACAATGCAAAATTACACTTAACTTTTAACAAACAATATTTGTTTAACAAAGTAAAACATCTATCTTTGTGTTACAAATGGCAAAGGATAATAAAACAGAGTACGTAGGCATCCGAATGACTAAAGAGTTAAAGGATAAGTTGCAAGCTATGGCGGACAAGGACAGCCGTAGCCTTAGCGACTTTATTCACATGCAACTTGAAAAGATTGCCAAAATAGGCAAGTGATATATTTTTTGTCCCGATTGTAAAACAATGTAAAACATGAAAATCTTCAAATCTATATTATCCTTTCAGAAAGAGTTCAACACTGACGAAAAGTGTAGAGAACATTTAGAGCAGAGCAGGTGGAACGGTACGCCCGCGTGTCCTTTCTGTGGTTCTACTGGCGTTCATAGATTTCCTAACGGCAAGATATTCAAGTGTAGGGATTGCCGTAAAAAGTTCTCGGTAACCGTTGGTACGATATACGAAAACACCAAAATTCCTTTGACTAAATGGTATTTGGCTACATACATACTCACCACACATTCTAAAGGCATAAGCTCTTTACAGCTTGCCAATATGCTGGATGTCACCCAAAAAACTGCTTGGTTTTTAAATCACAGGATTAGGGAAATGCTGACAGAAAAAGCACCACAGTTATTGACTGGCACCGTAGAAGTAGATGAAACCTATGTAGGTGGTTCAGATAGAAACAGGCATCAGCACAAGAAGAAAGGGAAGGACGCTAAAACTATGGTAGTAGGTGCGGTGCAACGTGGTGACGAAGACAATGCAAGCAAAGTAACCACAGCTATAATACCCGCCACAACTAAGGAAAATGTAACCGAATTTATACTAGCTAATGTGCAGGCTGGTAGCAATATGGTAACAGACGAAAGCAAGGCTTACAATAAGGTTAAAAAGAACTACACCCATGATACAGTCAATCACAGGGCTAAAGAGTACGTGCGCGGTAATGTCCATACAAATACTATTGAAGGGTTCTGGTCATTGCTTAAAAGGCAAATAGACGGCATTCATCATAGTGTTTCACCACAGCATTTAGGTAGATACTGTAATGAAAGCGCGTATCGCTATAACAACAAAGGGGTAGCACAGGACGAAAGGTTTGCAGTTGCTGTATCCAACTGTGAGGGCCGTTTAACTTATCAAAAACTAATAGCAAAACAATGAAAGAGTATTTAGCACAAATGGGCGCGAAGATTAAGAGCGCACGAAACGCGAAAGGATTGTATCTGCGTGACCTTGGAGCAATTTGCAAATTAGACTTCCGAAACATCTGCCAGTTAGAGAATGGCAAGCAGGATGTAAAACTATCAACCCTAAAAAGGTTAGCGGATGCACTGGGTAAGGATGTGAAAGACTTTCTGTAAATTCGATACATGGCAAAACAAACTAAACCCAAGAAGGATAAACCTGCTATTAACGGATCATGGGAGGACGTTATTAAAGCCTCCGTAAAGGGTAATCCCATACCTAAACCTAAAGAGAAAGATAAAAGCAATAAAGGCAAATGACGGAAACTACTGAAAGCATACAGTCTGATACATTCCCAGATCAGTACGAATTGACAAAATTCCTGAATGATCGAGAAGAATTAAACTATTCAACGTTTGAATCATGGGTTGATAAAGAAGCAATCAGCATTAACTATGTAAACGGCGAATTTGTTTTAATATACAAACGAATAAGTAACATAAAATTCATTGATCCAGATTAATTACTCTACTTGGTCTAACACGTATATAGTTACCTGTCCCCACGGACCGAAAGAGGAGCGCTAAACTTGTGGTCCGTGGGGATACGAACCGAGGAAGGAAATTGTATTGGCTGTTAGAACCCTCTCCTATTTTAGGAGAGGGCAGGGTGAGGTAAATCAGCGACAAGAGGGGGCACGGTAATAGAATAGTCGATCTGTGTTGGTATTGTCCTCTTGGCCTTTAGATACAGATTGCTTCGACTTTTGTCATGTTTATTTTTTCGGGAGAAAAGCTCTCGCTATGACGGCAAGCGGATAAAAGAGGAAGCCCCGCTTTCGCAGGGCTTTTTTCTTACATTTGGTTACCACACTAAATGTAATATCATGGAAACACTGTCTGCCATAGGGAAGCTGGATAAAGCATTATCAATAATCAACCACTGCGACAAACCTCCTTTTATAACGGATGGGGAGATACTAAAAAGACTAAACGAGGGCCTAGCTAATCCGATAACTGCGAAGCAATTAATCGAGATTCTATATAAGATAAAGGACGACAAAATGTGTCTTGATGAGGTTTCTCAGGGAACTACCTGCTATTTTTCTTCCTTTGAAGGACAACTTTTAGAGGAGGCGGGCGGCTATACCACCAAATTTAAAAACGAGGCATCCCAAACGGGAACGGCAAATTCACGGAATAGATACCTCTATTGGATAAGCGTTTCGATTGGCCTTTCAACATCAATAGCTGCTCTCTACTATTTTTTAGAGGTTCTGCGAGTTCAGTATCACTTAGGCTTACCCCATCATGTTTTGTTCCAATGATGCTCTTGAAAAACGCTATTAATTTTTTCATTGTTTTAATTTTATCCCCTATCACTCCGGCTGATGGTCCCGCCTTTTCCCATTTGTTTTAAACACGTCGGCAGTGATATTCCTTTTTGAGAAAAACTCCTCGAGGGCGTCGTTGACGACGCTGCTCTCGCTGACTTCATGGCGGGCTACATAGCCGCTGAGCTTGGTGAGGAGGGTGGGCCTGAGATAGGCGTCTACGCGCCTTTCATGGGATGAACTTCTTGCCATAGGTTTAATTTATTTCTGCTACAAATTCACCCGATACTGAATACACTGCTGAGGTGTCATGATAAAATGGCGTCGGTACACCACCTGCATTACTTACATCGGTATCATAATGCATGGTCATCTGCAATCCATTTATAGCATCTATGGTCATATAGCCGTGAGATACGCCTGAGTCATGACCACTATTGTCCCGGGTCCTGAAAATAGACAGCGCTTTAGTTATAACTTTTTTTCCGGAACGGTTCACGCCAACAAGGCCTGCAGAGTAGATCACGGAGGGAGCATGTACTGAGTCTATTTTAAATGAGAAAGCAAAATTTACAAATAGCTTACTGCCTTCGATGTGGTAAGAAAGATCCACGCTGGCACCAAACGGAATAGTACCTGCAGTAGGTGTCAGATGGCCTGCGTTGGTATCCTGCTGCCAGTCGCCATTTATGGCATCGATCTGGTTTTGCAGGTTTTGCCCGGTGGCGACGATCTGGCTTTGCAGGTTTTGCTCGGCGGTGATCGCACGGGTATATTCGGTATACACCGATAGCGGCAGACGGACCAGGTTTGAAAATAAATGTACCCCCAGCCCACTGCCGCCTGCCTGCCCCCTATACCGGTGGATGAAGTGTACATTGTGGGTAGAGAAGTCCGTAAATGTCACAGGGTCGGCATCCGAAGTGTAGTTGGTTATATTAAAAATCATAATGGCGGGGTTGGATGCTGAGGCCGTGAAAGATGAGGCATCCGACTCGTAGACGGATCCTCCATAAAAGATAGCTCCCGCAGATATATTGTAATTAAACCCTGAACCGCTATTGACCACTCCATAGAGCACGTAGGGAAAGGCGGAGTTATAAGATGGCCCGATGAGGGTTTTGAGGATGTCGGCAGCTGTTTCCGTGTGAGCATCCTGCAGGAAGCGTAAAGTCCCTTTTTTGATCGGCATTTGAGCCGTATTGGTGATAGGTGAGACGTCAAGTATTTTTGGCATAGCTGTTTTTTTTAGTATGGTGTTATAGTATAAAGTAATCCTGCGGGGATAAGTGGGTCGACGAGATTTCGCACTTCGCTTTCATTGGTAGTGGCATAAACTGCTGAGGGGATATGGATGACAAAATTGGCGGTGCGGACAAACAATGTGCCTCCTCCTCCTACCGTATCGGCCCCGTGCCATTTCACAGATGGCGGCTCATCGGCATTTCCATTGACCAGGGACAGGTAGAGGAATCCATTCTTCGTCCTGAGTGTGCCGGCGGGGTACGTGCCCGGAGTCCAATCCGTGGCCGTGTCGATATCACTCTGGGCGACAGTGGATGATGTATCAAAATTGGGCGAGTCTTCCGTCTGCCCGACGCGGAAGCCCGTGATGATAAAAGGCAAATTGTCAATATAAATATCGGAGTACTGTGTGTGATCTGCATCTGCCGTTGTGGCCCAACCGAGAAGGCCCGGCTGCCGGAAATTGGTCTGGTAGTATTCATTCAGCGCGCAGGTGAGGACGATGACCTGACCGTTGAATAGCACTCTGGTGTCTACACCGATAAAGGAGGGCAGGTATAGATCCCAATGGATAGACGGAGGGCCATCGGGTGTCCATCTCGCGGGATTAAAGACCCCGGTGGTGGCTGCTGTACATACATAACCGATGCCACCGTTTATCACAAAGGCGCCGGGCGCGTATGAGGTGCCGCTGTCATAGGCGGGGAGGTCAGCGGTCGCGAGCGTACACTCGTAGACCTTTTGCTTATACACGACTTTGGCGCCGAGCGTATAGGTGCCGGGTGTCCACTGCGGATAGGCAGCGCCGATGCGATAGTCTCCGAGAAATTTATCACGGAGGTACTGCACAGGCAGAGCGAATGCCTGCAGGAACCCAATATTTTTATTCCCCCGCTTATTAGGAGGGGAGAGCTCGATGGCTTTTGTATTGAAATTTATATCAAAGAGTCCCACGCGTTATATGAAGTTTAAGGTGTCTGCGAAAGTTTGGCCTGATGTAGTCTCCTGTATGATGTATCCTGCCTTGCTGAGATATAGCCGGTTGAGGAGATTTTTATTTTGGATCAGTTGCGTACCCGATCCAAAAGAGATAGCATTGGGCCTGGCGGTGACATCGACCATCTCCACATCATCCACTCCGGTCACGCCCCTGATCACGCCCTCGAGGTCTGACATTTTCAGCGATCCGTCGAAGTTCGTTTTGGAGAGGTTCTGCAGGAAATTTACCAGGGCTGTGATCACGTTGGTTTTGATAATGTTCGCGTACTGGCCCTGGTAGTAGATGTTTGCCCTGATAAATAGCTTGTCCGGATCGAGCGAGATGACATTGTAGGTGATGCCTGCATCGCCGATGATATTGATGTATGCCTGGGCTGCTGCTGCTTCGTCCGTCGCGAGCTTCACAAATGGATTGCCTTTGGCTATTTTGATATTGACATTGTTTGCCTGGTCTACACTTACCGCACATGCGGTGATGATGCGCTTGGTCGCGTCGACCACGGGGTATTGAGGCACGGTGTCTATCAGCTGTACGATCTGCGGCAACAAGGTACCGTCATACTGAAACTCAAACATCTTGGCCTGTATCCATAGCTGGGAGGCTGAGGCGGCCTTGGCGACCTGCGCTTCGATGTTGGATTGATAGACATCCATGAGTTGCTCGAGGATAGCCTGGCAGGTCGCTACCACGTCAGACCAGTTCAGCCACATGGCGCGGCGCGATGTGTTGGTGGTGATATTGCGCGTGACGCCTCCGGAGTCTACGTAGGTGAGGTTGTTATTTGCGGCCAGCGCTGCCTGTATGGTGGCGCGTATGCCCGATATTAGTCTTGCCATTATTATTCAGTTATTGTGTCTGTAAATTGTGCATCGATCTCCAGCAGGACCGGTGGTACGCTGTCGATATCTGCCGTGGTCTGGTCGCCTGCCACCTCTATGAAATGACATTTGAAGTCGACGATGTAGTGATAGATATTGCTGTGGTTGAAATCCTGCTCCTCATGGATACACATCAGCCCGCTGCAGTATACCATCTCAAAATAAGTGAGCAGATCGATGACGTGGTCTTTGAGGTCAAAGATGCCGAGGTCCTGATCCATCGTGCCGTCGCCTGCATCGTACAGCTCATGGCTGAGGTGTATCCGCCAGGTCACATCGTATCCGGCGAAGCCCTCGCCGAGGCCGCTATCGCCGGAGCCGCCTTTCATTATTTCCACAAAAGCGCAGGGCCTCGGGAACGGATCATACTCGCCTAATGCTTCCTGTGCAAACTGGTTATTCCACACGCGCGCGAAAAGCGGGACGGTCTGCCCCTGGCCATTCACGACGTTTAGCGTCGTCAGTTTTGCGATCATCTCCCTGATCGGATCGACTATTCCCATATCTTATTTATATAGCCTGTTATTGTATTCCTCTGTTCTGCTTTCAGCGCTTCGTCGTCACCGATAAACTGCCTCCTGGGCATCATAAACCCCGTGCCCCTGCCTGCTTTCAGCCCCTGGTTATGCACTGCTGCATAGGGCGCCTCGCCGGGGTCGAGGCTGAAAACGATCCTGTCCCAGCTCACGATCTTCACGCTATTGACCGCTGCGCGTTTGAGCCGGCCTGACTGCACGAGCATAGGAGAATTATTTCTCTTGCCTGTTTTCTTTCCTGACTGCTTCAGCGGTGCCCATGGTTTGCCATCAAAAGATTGTTTGTCGAAATTTTCATTGATGTGCTTCCTGGCCATGTCTGCCAGCACGACGGGAAGCTCGCGCTTCACGCGCTCCATGTTTTGTATCACTTTGTCAAATGCGAATTTTGTTTTTGCCATGTTGGTTTTTTTTGGCGCTGATTTGGCCTCACCCTGAGGCCCTAAATGCGGCCCTTCTAAATGCGGCCCCTCTAAATCTCCCCTAAAGGGGAGACTTTAACAGCCGTTGTCGACGTCGTTGTTGGTGTATCCTCTTGACGCTGCTTTATCTCACCCTGCCCTCTCCTAAAATAGGAGAGGGTTCTAACAGCCCGCGGTTGTTGGTGTTTAGTGTAACGTCACCAGCGACTGTATTTTTTATTCCTTCACAAATCTTCAACGGGCATGAGGGTCCTTTTGACGCTGATTGGCCCCTCTAAATCTCCCCTAAAGGGGAGACTTTAACAGCCGTTGTGAGGACTAGTAGCGGATAGCCCGGAGCGGACGCCACACTGCTGTTGTTAGTGTTTCCTCTTGACGCTGATTGGCCCCTCTAAATCTCCCCTAAAGGGGAGACTTTAACAGCCGTTGTCGACGTCGTTGTTGGTGTATCCTCTTGACGCTGCTTTACCTCACCCTGGCCTCTCCTAAAATAGGAGAGGGTTCTAACAGCTGATACAACCAGATCTATTACCGCCGTTGTTGTTGTTTTAGCGTAGCGTCACCGATGACTTCTTCGCCGTTATTATTTGTAATGATCTGGTTGAGGTTTTGATCCTGGATAAGACCAGTGAAAATCGGGAGGTGCTAAATTCACCTCACTGATCTCGACAGTAAAAATACTATGTTATTTACCTGAACACTATTTTAGCGCGTGAAATTTGAGGTTTGAGGATATTTTTGGAGGGTATCTACTCAGGATACTTAGTAGTAATTGATGAAAGGTAAATGGGTAAGTTTTTTCAGCCGTTTCTGGTCTTTAGTGCAGCGTCATCAACAACTTGTATTTTGCTTTCCTGCCAGTGAGGCACGAGTGAAAAAGCACCTGCGCCAGTTGGAGAAAGACGCTATAGTAGCCCTACTTGGGGGGATGGAACACCAACCGACTGTGAAATTTTCTGATTTGCTTGGATTTTATGACAGTTCCTTGCGCCAGGCGAAGACTATTTCAGATTATAGTCGATTAAATGGATTGCTTCTTGCACCCATACAGCAGTATCACTTCGGAAATTTATACTTTGATAAATTACCCCCACCTTAGGAGTAAGGTATATGATTTGGATCAAATTGTTTTGAGGTATGGAGAATCGCCGTGCCAATGAGTAAACAGGGGCATATGTTGAGCCAAGTACTTTAAATGACTCTGCTTTGCCAGCAGCAATAATTGTGTCCCCTGGAAATGTGCCTGCCCACTTCTGCCCCTCGACGAAAGGAAACTTAAGATTAAAAAAACCGAAAATGGAATAGTATGGATTTGAGCCACTATAATATAATGCTGTGTCTGATTGGACAAAATGGCCTGAGTCTATAACCAAGCCATTTTTCAGAAGATGGCAGGTGTAATCAGTCGTAGAGCCAGAAGTGACTAATGAAACTACATTCAGGCTAATGGTGTCTGTGCTCTGTGAGCCAAAAAAATTCACTACCTGATACCGCCACCAGTTTCCGACTTTGAGTGGATAGGAGTCTCTTGCAAATTGCTCTTGCTGCTGCTTATTACTGCATGAGGATATCAAAAAGAGAAGTAAGATCAGATTATATACCTTTCTCATTAATTATTCTTTGGTGAACTTCACCCATATTTTTGACTTTACTTGTAGTCGGTGTGGTCACTGTATCATTATGAAGATAGAACTTCCCGTGCATTTTCACGCACATAGAGATCATAGCTGATAGTATATCGCTCCGAGTAAGTGGTCGGTGATAGCACACGACCACAGGGGTCGCTTTTGAGGATGGAACACCAACCGACTGTGAAAGCCATCCGGGGTTCGGATGGCTTTTTGTTTTGCTGCGGGTAGGTCCGTAGAAGCCAATCGCTTTTATTGGTATGAGTGGCATCTACGGACAGCAGCTGTTTTATTTTTTAGCTACGGATAGCGGAGCCACCCACAATGCCACCCTGCATTCTTGCGCCAGAGGGGGACCCTTGCCGCACTTTCCCCTTAGTTTTTCTTCTTCAGATATTGCTCACTTTGCGGTGGGTTGGTCCAATCATCCCAATAGATAGTCATCGTATCACCCGTAGCAGAAAATCCAAATGAATGCTCAATTGTATCTGTCTTTGTTGTATCAGGATTACCCGGAGCAAGATAGATGATATTATATATCGACTTAGGATCGATATAGGTTTTCCAGAATACATATTGGTGCTGGTCCGATTTGAAGCCCGTCCACCCCGCCAATGTATCATTGATAAACCAAATCGTATCCAGATTAGTATTATGGGTCTGTGAAGTGGTGCCACTATCCGTTATAGAGTACCATTTCCCAATTCTATAATTGGGATCATAGGCAAATTGGTTTTGAGTATTAGGGTACTGCTTATCTCCATGATGGCAAGCCATCAGCCCCATTACCATAGTAATACATACCATAAACACACTACTACTGCATTTCATTTTGTATCATTTTTTGAGATTTGCAATATGAACCAGAACAGGCTTTTACGATCAGCATCGACGCTCCGGAATTAACAGGCACATTATATTTATGCATTCCAAACTCTTCTTTTCCCTGATATTCGTATAGGAGTCTCCCCGTCAGATCATAAACCATCAAAGATACCGGATCACTATCTGCAAGCACTTTTATATTTACTGTAAATGAGCCTTTAAATGGATTTGGTATCATCGTAATCAGGTTCTCGTTTTGCGTACTTACCATTTTTAGACTATCATTTTGCCTACTGACAACATCGCTAATTGAGTTAGTTTTAGATTCTATAGTTGGTATCCAGTTTTCGCAATCATTGCTAAATGGTGAACAAGAACCCCAAGCACAAACCACCCGCTATAGGGTGAAAACATTCGCAGCACTTGGGGATTGACCGTTTCAGTTCACTTCTTCTTCAGATAATGTTCTGGAAATAAGTCACCAAATCCCGTATCCCAATAAATAACAAAGGTATCTCCAGTCACGGTCATACCACATTGATTTACCACTGTGTCTGTCTTCAATGTATCCAAAGGATTCTGTGCTAAAAAGACTATATAGTTATTACGCTGGAAGTATGTTTTCCGAAAAGCATAGGCGTGCGGATCGTGAGGCACAAAGTGGGACCATCCGGCAAGTGTATCAGAAATAAACCAAATGGTATCCAGGAGCGGGCTTTCGGTAAACCCGTAACCCGCTCCGTCTGATATAGAATACCATTTACCGAGTCTATAGCTGAGGTCCTGAGCTACTCTATTACGATACTGAATTTGTGGCTTATCGTGACATGAGTATAATGCTATCGTCAGCAGTAAGCCAAGAATCAATTTAGTTATCCTCATACCTTATCATTTTTGGGGATTTGCAATTATCACCTGCACGGACATTCACTACATATATAGATGCACTGGGTCTTTAGTTGATGTGATAATCTATCAATTGCTCATTATAATAAGGTTGATTGTAGTTATTTGCAGTATGCTTTATTATTCCTATATTTTTAACAATCCAGATAGACTCATTGTAATAAATACCAGGACTATAAGGCGAATACCTATTTAAAAATGTCGCATTGTTATAAGTTTTATTTCCGATGGTTACGTTCTGCGTGCTGGCGGTATAGCTGACGCCTTGCTCCGGATTCTTAGTCCAGGTGCTATTATTGATAACAGGAAAATCAATCGTATACGTATAGAAATTAACTGAAGTATCTGTAGGTAGCACCAACAATGTATCATTGCCCCCTATAGCGATCCACCGCTGATAAAGTTGGTTATTACGATTAATGACATCCACTATTTTAAAAGTAACTGTATCAAATACGACACCGTCCTGATCGGTGAGCTGATAAGCCCACCAGGAACCAACTGCAACGGGAAAATCCGCCCTATCCAATAGAAGCTGATGATCTGTCTTTTTGCAAGCGGTCAGGAACAGAAAAATCAGACTGAGGACGATGAAATTTTTCATAATTAATTTAAATTATAATCGATCAATAGAAAGGTTTGTTTTTGTGGAACAGCTGTATCAATCTCAATGCTTACGTCCTGATAAATAATACCAATATGAGGGGCTACAAAAATACCTGAAAGATTTCGATAGTGAGAGGATATCGCTTTCCTATTTAGAGTGTACACCGGTCCGTAATCCTTACCCATTATCTTAACGACAGCTGCTCTCCCAACAGCGGTAATAGTATCATGAGGAAGTGAACCAACCCATTGCTGCTCTTTTTGAAAGGGGAGTTTAAGATTGAAGCTTCCGAAGTAAGAATAATATGGATTTGTGGTATTGTAAGATAAGCCCGTATCAGAAATGATAAAATGGCCGGTGTCAACTGTCCTATGATAGGCGTTTTTGTATATAGTATAAGTATAATCTTTCGTGGAACCGTTTCCAGAGCTTGCAATAACCGTCATCAATAAGGTATCTGTCGGAGCATTAACATCTATCACCTGATACCTCCACCAATCACCTACAGCCATAGGAAAGTCATTGCGACTAAATGTATCAGTAGGCGTGGTTGATTTATGACATGAGGCGAGGGACAATATGAAGAGAAGTAAAATGGCTATTCGTATCATGATGGCTTATTGTCTCACAAATTTACTATAGTATTTTTCATTTCCTGTTTCCATTGAAACAATGTATACCCCTGAAGGATATGTCGACACATCTATTATCTGCCTCACCTGACCAGTATATGTGCACGGATTATTATACTTCGCAATAGTCCTTCCTGAAAGATCGGTCACACAGAATGAAGCTTCTTCACATTTGATATTTAATGCCCCCACTGTTATAAATTCCGATGTTGGATTAGGATATGCGAATAATTCCAGGCCATTGCTAGATTTCTTTGTAATACTAGCTGCCGATTCTGATTGGCCTTGTTCAGTTTTGAATGCAGCAGCATTGATAGTGGTACAAGGCGCTACATTCTTGATTTGAGCAAGAAAGACGGAATTGGGGTCCGCCATAAAACCAGGGTGCATAGTTATCGCTTCGCCCGCCGTCATTTGAACGTTTGTACCACTCGCGATCTCGACACTGCCTGTACTCGAGACATCTATAGTCCCACCAGCTTGATAATTGGAATTTTGGGTTATAACTGTAGGTGAATTTATATTCAGATTGCCTGGAGATGATGTTAGTGTAGGAAGATCATAATCTATCCTTCTTACATATACCTGCCATGCGCTACCCAAAGCCCCCCTATTGTCAGCCCAGGTCACATAGCTATGTCCATTATAGGAAGCTATCCCAATCCTATTGCCGGCAAAACCAGTTGATGCGCCAGGAATCGTACCTGTATTGTGGGCAGTACTGCTGGCTTTGATATTTTGCCAGGTAGTGCCATCAGTAGAGTATGCGACGTAGGTATCAGTCAAAAAAGGTAAAGAAACCCCGTCAAATTCCTCGTCGATATTATAATAAGCGACCGCCACCAATCCCGTCAGGTCATCTACCGATATACATGGCATCCAACTCTGGTAACTATGAGTACTGGTCGATATGTTGGTTCCTGCTTCATTAACAAGTATAGGTGCAGACCAACTCGTACCGCCATTGTCAGAATAAACTACAGCAATGCTAGATTCGTTTGTACCAGGAGGGTAAACAAACATATTAAGATTATTAGGGTATGCGATGTATATTCTCCCTCTGTGCGACCCACAGCTTTTATCTACAGCCATAGATGGCCAATCATTAACTATGGTATTGCCAAATTTAGGATCAGCTCCGGATCCTAAATTGATACCAACATAGGGTATGCCTGTGCCGGGTGTATAGTTGATGCCTCCATCTGCCGATGAGAAAAAGCTAATATTCTGGGCAGGGAAGTGAGCTGCTGGAAATCCAAAATGATCGGCCCAACAAATATAGACCTCACCATCGGGACCTGTCTGCACTTTGGCTCCTTCACCAAAATCTGATCCTAATACATGTGCATTGTCAAATGTGACCCCATTGTCTGTGGACCTGTTTGAACTGACAAACCTGTTGAATGTATGAGAGTCAGTCCAAACACCATATATATTATTAGCGTTAGACGAGGATGGCATATCATCTACTCCCACAAATCCAACAGAGAAGTCGTTTGTAAGAGTTTCAGGCACTCCATGAGGAGATGTCCATGTTACGCCTCGATCTGATGATTTCTGAAGCACGTAAACGTTGTGTGAAGTTTCTTCAGATGCAATATAACCCAAGCCATTTCCATCAAAGGCAGTTGATATATTCTCAGACAAACCAGAAGGAAGTGAATTAGTACCGCCCCAAGTAGCACCTCCATCAAGGCTATTAAAGTTTCCCTCAAGAGTACTTACTATCAGATTTGTTGGCTTCGTTTTATTTATAGATATGGTTGGATTACTTTGTTGGCCGCTGGAAGGGAAGATTTGCACCTCCGGTCCTAAAGTGGCCGTAAGCTGACTATATCCCCATATAACATTCAGCATAATAGCTGCTAAAAGAATGTGTTTAGTTTTCATCAGATTACTTTTTAATATTATTCAATTGTGCTTTCATGACCTCATTGTCTTTCTTAAGCTCGAGGACATATAGGGTGAGCTCCTCCACCTTCTTGAGCAGGGTCGCATCCATCTCTGCTAAGTCTATACCATCGCGATGTACATCTGCGGTGCTAGGCACTCCTGGGAGGTGCTTATTTTTTTTGATGTAAGCCTCCACATCTGCGAGTGGGGCGAGCTTATAGTTTTTGTCAAAGACATAGTCAGACCAGTTGGTCAGATCACTACTAAGTGCACATTTATATTTATGTGCCATTATCCCACCCTCCACATAGAGCGAGTAGCCGTTAGGATTGCTACTTGAATATACATTGGGCGTGGTGGATGGTGAGCCGATGATGGTATGGCCATCTCCATAGACTACAAATTTATCTCCGCTGTTTGACACTACCAGGGCTTTAGTTAAGTTGTTTGAGACTTCTGTGAGATTGGCATATCCATAGGAGCCGGTGCTGGTAGCCACGACATGCAGGAGGCCGGTAGTGGAATTGGCGCCGACGAGCAGGGTGTTGTCTACGTTGGCATCTCCCTGCACATCGAGCGGGTAGGCTGGAGTAGTAGTTCTGATACCTGTGTAGGCAATAGCCGTCGTATAGATGGCTGGACCTTCATTATTGGCTACCTGAAAAAGGTCGGGTTTGTCTTCCTTGCGCCCATAGACATCCAGCACAGTAGCAGGATGGTCCATGCCTACGCCGGTGAGGCCAGTACCTGTCACGATCATGGCGGTAG
>JAOQAO010000271.1 GCA_025963485.1 Bacteroidota bacterium
GCATGCTCGCTGAGAAGGTGACATCAAAAGGTGTCTTCTACTTCAAGCAAAAGAACATGGTGCGATTGGAATATAAGCAGCCGTTCAGATACCTGCTCATCATGAATAATGGCAAAGCCACGATCAAGGACGACTCCAGGACCACTCAGATGGATATGCACAATACCAAAATATTCCAGCAGGTCAATAGTATCATCGTAGACTGTGTGCAGGGATCAGCGTTGAACAATACCAACTTCCAGGTCAAAATGTCTGAGAATACGCACCAACTGCGACTAGATATGAAACCCACCAGCAAAGGCCTTAAGGAGTTCTTTGAGAGCATCGTCATCTATATCGACAAGAAAGACTACTCTGCGGTTAAGATGCAAATGAATGAACTCTCAGGAGACAATACCATCATTACTTTTTCCAACAAAGAGATCAATGGCAACATTCCGGACGCTCTGTTTTCTGCTGCTCAGTAGTACGTTGCTCAGCGGCTGCTATGTAGCCAAAGGCACGAAAGCAATGGATATGTTTACCAACTGCCCACCGGTATTCACACCTGTCGTGCGCAATGCCACTTACAGTACGCAGATCGACTTTTATAAAAAACATATAAGCGGCTTGTTGCTTTTCAAAGCAACAGGGGACACGACAGAGCGAGTCGTATTTATGACTGAGACAGGGTTCAAGTTTTTTGACTTTGAGTTTACACCTCATCACTTTGAGGTCAAATACATCATACCAAGCCTCAACAAAAAGATCATCGTCAATACGCTGCATCGTGACCTGGCCTATATCGCCATGCCCCCTCGGGAGAACTCAGCACACGAGCAGCCTAAAAGCGAGACAAATACTATATTCAAATTTCCACATGGCAAGTCTTACGACTACTACTATACTGATAAAAAATGCAATGCCCTTCAAACGATAGAATCGGGGACAGATACGAAGAAAAATCTCATTATAGACCTGAGCGGCAGTCTAAAACATAGCCCGGAAACAATAAAAATCACTCACCAGAACCTCAAATTGACTATCTTTCTCCGTCAAATAAATACGCTATGAGCGCGATCCTCCGGGACATTTTTTATCATACAGATTCTATCCAAAAAACTGATACTGGTGTAACAGCTCAGGTTACTTTCGACAAGGAGCATCCCATATTCAAGGGACACTTCCCTGATATGCCGATAGTCCCCGGAGTTTGTCAAACGCAGATGCTGGGTGAGATACTTAATGAGGCATTGGGTAAGGACCTGCAATTAAGCAGTGCCGCTTCTATTAAATTTCTCTCGCTGGTCGATCCGACTAAAACGCCGACACTAAATCTGACAATAAATTATGCGATAACCGGTGATGGGGCATACAATGTCTCATCTCAATATTTTTGGAATGAAACTGTGTTTTTCAAATTCAAAGGTGCCTACAGGTAAATGAGCGACTACTCTACATACAAAACCCTATTCAAGTCTCTCAAGTGCTGTGTGCTCGTCCCGACTTACAACAATGAAAAGACGCTGGCTCAGGTACTCGCCGATGTTCTTCTATACTCCGACGATGTCTGCGTGGTCAATGACGGATCAACGGATAGTACGCTCGAAATCCTGAACCAATTTCCTCAGATCAAATTACTTAGCTACGCAAAGAACAAGGGCAAAGGCTATGCACTCCGCAAGGGATTTGAATTTGCGCGAAATAATGGCTACGACTATGCTATCACGATAGACTCAGATGGACAGCACTATGCAGATGACCTGCCGGTCTTCTTGCAGGCGCTACAGGATGACCCTAATGCGATCTTCATCGGTGCCCGGAATATGGATCAGGCTACCGTACCCGGCAAGAGCAGCTTCGGCAATAAATTCTCTAACTTTTGGTTCCGCTTTGAGACAGGTATAGACCTGCCTGATACTCAGTCCGGCTATCGCCTCTACCCTATTTCCCGGCTCAAAGATATCTGGTTCATTACTCGCAAATATGAGTTTGAGGTGGAAGTGATCGTCCGTGCCGCGTGGAAAGGGATCGGTGTCAAATGTATCCCTATCAAGGTCTATTATCCGCCCGCCGGTGAGCGCATTACGCACTTTCGTCCCTTTCAGGATTTTTCACGTATCAGCGTGCTGAATACGGTGCTTGTTTTTTTTACCCTGATATGGATCAAGCCACGGGACTTCGTCAGGTATATTTTAGGCAAAAGCATCAGGACACTAATACAGGAGTACCTGATCAAATCAGAAGAATCGGCTTGGGTCAAGGCTTTGTCGGTCATGGTCGGAATATTCTTTGGTATAGCCCCGCTGTGGGGATTGCAGCTGATCCTTGCCATAGGTGTGGCTTACGTCTTCCGCCTCAATAAGGCTATCGCGATCATCACGGCCAATATCAGTATACCGCCGATGATCCCTTTTATCCTGTATGGCAGCTTTGAGACGGGAAAACTCATACTGCACGGAAAGAGCGCAGAGGATATGATGCAGCATAGCGCTATACTCAGATTGATCTATACCTGGATGTCGCATGTGATACTCAGTTTTCATATCAAAAATGCAGAACTGGCAGCAGCCATCGTGAGAAACCTGACCCAATACATCGTAGGCAGCTTTACATTGGCCGCAGGCGCAGCGATATTATCGGGTGCTGTCACGTTTTTATTAGTCAAAATCCTAAAAAGAGATTAGATTTCTACCCTGTAGAAAAAGAGAGGCGCCAGGCAGGCTATGACAAAGTTACTCATCGGTTTATACCATTTTTTCCAAAAGCGAAAGGTCCTGTTTTATATAGTATCGGCGCTGCTGTTTGGCGTACTCACCGCGCTCGCACTACGGATACATATAGAGGAAGACATATCCCATGCTATGCCCAATGGCAAACAGGTAGAGAAGATCACTAAAATATTCCAGCATTCGAGTTTTGCAGATAAACTCGTCATCCGCATCAATGCTGCAGATAGCAATGCCACTCCCGAAAACCTGATCGCCTATGCCGCTGCCACAGACTCTGCCCTGCAGGCGGGTTATGGGAAATATATAACATCAGTGAAATCGAAGATCGACGATGATGTGGCTATATCTCTCTATAATAATGTACATGAAAACTTGCCGCTCTACCTTACAGATGCTGACTACCTGCGGATAGATACCATGATCACTCATGAGCATGTCAGAGATAAACTCGAAAGCGATTACAAAGTACTGTCATCGGCTACCGGCCTGGTGATGAAAAAACTGATCGCAGACGACCCCATCGGCATCAATACCATTGCGCTGGGCAAACTCAATGACCTGCAGATCAATAATGACTTTGACCTATATGACGGCTATATCTTTACCAAAGACCATAGGAGTGTATTGCTCTTTGTGACCCCGTCCAATCCTTCCAATGAAACTGCAAAGAATTCAGTTTTGGTCAATGGCATCGGAGACTTTTTCAGGAAATATGAGGCCGGTACCAAACTCGTTAAAGCATATTGCTACGGTGGCACCGCCGTCGCAGTAGGCAATGCGAAGCAGATGAAACAGGATACGATAGTGACCCTCACTATTACGCTTGTTTCCTTATTGCTATTCCTGTGGTTCTTCTTCCGGCGCAAGCGCATACCATTTATCATGATGCTGCCGGTCGTATTCGGAGCGCTGTTTGCTATCGTGATCATAGGGCTATTCAAAGGTAGCATCTCAAACATCGCCCTGGCAGCGGGCTCTATCGTCCTGGGTATTGCTATCAACTACTCATTGCATTTCTTCGGGCATTATAAACACTGCGGCTCAATAGAAGAAACGATCAGCGACCTGGTCATGCCATTGACCCTGGGTAGTTTTACTACGGTCGGCTCGTTCCTGAGTTTGCTCTTTGTGAAATCACAAATCCTCAATGACTTTGGCCTTTTCGCAGGGTTGAGCCTGATGGGCGCGGCAGCTTTTACACTTGTATTTCTTCCGCATTTTTTGCCAAAGGCAAAAGATAGCCATCATGATGAACCGGGCTGGCTGGACAAACTCATCACTTCGGATTTTAAATATCAGGGAGCGCTCGTAGTAGTGATCATTGCGCTAACCATATTCTTTGGCTATCATGTCCGGGATGTTTCATTTATGAGCGATATGATGTCCCTGAGCTACCAGACCGATGAACTCAAAGCTGCCGAAAAGCAGATCAACGCGCTCCAAGGTGACTCATCCAAGACGGTGTTTATCGCATCCACTGGCAACAGTATAGATGAAGCACTCGCAAACAGTGAAAAATTATCAAATATCCTCAGCGAAAGCAAAAGAAAAGGCATCATCAAAAGATATTCTTCACTGGGAGATGTCATTCTATCTCAAGAAAAGCAACAAGAACGTATAGCGAAGTGGAACAGCTACTGGACCGCAGAGAAAAAACAGCAGCTCTTATCTGAACTAAAAACTGAAGGTGCGGCACATAAGTTCAGGCCGCAAGCATTTGACCACTTTGCGAACACCTTAAATAAAGAATATGCACCGATCGGAATGGAAGGCTTTGAGGATTTAAAAAATGCCTTCGGCAGCGATCTCATCATAGATTCCAAAGAAATGAAGGCAGTGATCTCTTCTGTCAATATCAATAGAAAAGACCGCGCAAAGCTGTATGCCGAAATAGAAAAGGACCCATCGGTCGTAATCCTGGATAAAGAAACGGTGACACATAAGTTTATCGAGATCATCTATAGCGACTTCAATGATATACTGCTTTACACTTCGCTGCTGGTATTTTTTGCACTGCTACTCAGCTATGGCAGGATAGAACTGACCATTATCACTTTCCTGCCTATGTTTATCACATGGATATGGATACTGGGCATCATGGGGCTCTGTGGCATACAGTTCAACATCATCAATATTATTATCTCGACATTTATATTCGGCCTCGGTGATGATTTCGCCATCTTCATCACTGATGGGCTGACTGATAAATTTAAGCGGGGTAAGGATACACTCTCTTCCCATAAGGTCTCCATATTTCTCGGCGCTGCTACTACGATCATTGGCCTCGGCGCATTGATCTTTGCCAAGCATCCTGCCCTAAGGTCTATCGCACTGGTGTCCATCATCGGCATCGTTTGCGTGCTGGTGATCGGGCAGACCATTCAGCCATTTATTTACAACTACTACATACAGCGCCGCAAAGAACAGGGCCTTCCACCATATACGATCTTCTATTTCATCATCACATTTATAGAATATACTTATTTCTTTGTCGCTTCCATAATCATGACGGTGATTGGTTTTATACTGATCAAGGCATTGCCATTTCCAAATATCAAAACGCGGAAGTATTGGTTTCACTGGCTGATATGCCAGTATATGAAATCACTGGTATACATCCCTGTGCATGTCAAAAAAGTACACATCGGAAAAGAGCAAATGGACTTCAGCAAACCTGCCATCATCATCGCTAACCATACTTCTTTCCTCGATATATTGGTCACTGTAATGCAACATCCGAAGATCATACTTTTGACGAATGAATGGACCTACCACTCTCCTATTTTTGGCAAAGTGATACAGCTTGCAGACTACTATCCTACTGCAGACGGCACGGACGAATCTGCGATACAAAGATTAAAGGATAAAGTAGCTGATGGATATTCGATAGTTGTATTTCCCGAAGGCACACGCTCGATAGATGGAGTAATGAAGCGCTTCCACAAGTGAGCATTTTACCTCGCAGAAAGACTAAATATGGATATAGTTCCTCTGCTATTGCACGGTGTGGGCGACACGGTACGCAAGGGAGACTTTATGGTCAACCGGGGCTGGATACATATCAAGTACCTTCCACGAATATCAAATAATGATACAAGCTTTGGTATCGGATATGCCGAACGCACAAAGAAGATCACAAAGCATTTTAAAGATCAATTTGAAATACTTCGCTCACAGGTAGAGCAACCAAAATATTTCGCCAAGAGGCTACGGATGAACTACATCTACAAAGGCCCCGTACTGGAGTGGTATATCAGGTTTAAGATCAAAATAGAGAACTACTATGCACTCTATAATAGCCTGATATCACCTACGGCGAAAGTGCTCGACATAGGATGCGGCTATGGACAGACGTCGTATATGTTGCATTTCCTCGGCAGAAACCGCAAAATAACAGGCATCGATCTGGATGAAGAAAAGGTAGACATCGCAAACAACTGTTTTTCCAAAAAGGATAATATCAATTTCGTCGCACAGAGCATTCTGACTTACGATATAGAGGCTCATGATACTTTTATCATCACAGATGTACTCCATTACCTGAAATATGAGGAACAGGAGACGGTGATAAAAAGATGCATCGACAAGCTTAATCCCGGTGGTATCATCCTGATCAAAGAAGCTGACAATAAAAACAAACGAGGTCAAAAGCTGACATGGCTATCGGAGTTTTTCTCCACCAATTTTGGATTCAATCAAATGTCTCATCGCGAGCTCTACTTCACGTCTGCCGATGAGATCAGTAAGATAGCAGCTAAATACAACATGGAGTTCAGCATAGCGCAGGACCCGCAATATTCTTCTAATACTATTTTTGCCATCAGGCACAAGGCATGAGTACATCAGATAAATATGATGTAGTGATCATAGGCTCCGGGCTGGGCGGGCTGCTGTGTGGTGCGATATTGAGCAAAGAAGGCCAACGCGTCTGCATTCTCGAGAAGAACGAACAGATAGGCGGGGCTTTGCAGACATTCAGAAGAGATGGACTATCGCTCGACACGGGGATTCATTATATCGGAGGTTTGGACAAGGGACAAAATCTTTATCAGATCTTTCACTATCTCGGTATCACAGATAGGTTGGAGCTAACTAAACTTGATGAGCATGGCTTTGATAATATTCTGTTTAAAGACGATACAGTAGTGTATCCGCATGGAATGGGCTATGAATCTTTTGTCACAGAGTTGTCAGCTATTTTCCCTGATGAGAAAAATAACATTGAAAAATATTGCAGTGAGATAAAGAAGGTCTGCGACACTTTTGCTTTATACAACCTCAACGCTGAGGAGCAGTACGATGACATCAATATGCTATCACTGAGCGCCAAAGCGGTGATAGAAAGTCTGACGCCGAATATAAAACTACAAGCGGTACTCGCTGGTTCAAATATGCTCTATGCAGGTGTTGGAGAAAAAACGCCGTGGTATGTGCATGCACTGATCATCAATAGTTATATACAGAGTAGCTACCGCTGTACCAAAGGCGGCGACCAGATAGCAAAGCTTTTGGCCAGAGAGATAAAAGCCAATGGCGGTGAGATACATACCAAGATGGAAATAGTCAGGATACAGGATGAAGATGGCAGCATCTCTTACGTAGAAACTAAAAACGGAAATAAAATATACGGTGAACGTTTTATCTCCAATGTCCATCCTGCTGTGACATTAGATATGCTCGCGAGTGAGGCTATAAGACCGGTATATAAAAATCGTATAAAGGGCTTGGCGAATTCGGTGAGTTCATTTGTGTTGAATGTAGTCATGCGACCGGATCAGTACAAATATCAAAACAGGAACTACTATTATTTCGATGATACGAATGTGTGGGAAACAACTCATACTGACGAACGCTGGCCCAGGACCTATGGGATATTTGAAGCCGTGCCGCACAGTGAATCTGAGTATGTGGAGTCGCTCTCGATCATGACCTATATGGAGTGGGATGAGGTAAAAGAATGGCAGGCCACAGAAAATACGAGCATCTATGAGACGAACAGAGGTGATGGTTACGAGGACTTCAAAAATTCAAAGGCGGAGAAACTGCTGGCCAAAGTGGCGGAAAAATTTCCCGACTTAGTTAAAAATATAGAAAGCTGGTATGCAGCCACTCCCCTCACCTATCGGGACTACCTGCACACGCCGGATGGCAGTATATATGGCGTAGCCAAAGACGCTCAGGAGCCTATAAAGACCATGATCTCGCCCAATACCAAAATACCTAACCTGTATATGACGGGGCAAAACATTAAATTGCATGGTGTTCTGGGCGTAGCCCTGACCGCGCTGGTGACCTGCTCCATGATACTCGGCAGGGACTACCTGATCAATAAAATCAAAGAAGCGAATGAAACGGCTGCTTAAGTTTTTGGGTTATACCTTTGTCGTGACATTCGCGCTGGTGCTGATATTCATCGCCTATGTGAAATGGGGTATAGAGCCGAAACCTCCTGTGATAGCCAATAAGGATATACTCAATGTCAAGCGACAAACGCTCGATTCCAATTTTTATAAGATCAATAACTGCTGGCTGCGCAAAAGCAATAGCGGACTGTGGGAGGAATATATAGAGGGTAACCCTTTTGACAGGGGTGTGATAGCGGGTAAGCTGACTGAAGAACTTTCATACAAGCAAGAGGCAGCATTCGTCGATCAGATACATAAGTTGGTCCCTAATGACAACTATCTCCATATGCTCGGATACCTGACGCGATTTTTCAATCGTCATTTAGC
>JAOQAO010000007.1 GCA_025963485.1 Bacteroidota bacterium
AGATCGCTGTTATGAAAGTGGGTTGTGATGAGTTCAGGAATGGGGTACTCATAGGCCATATCGAGCGCGATATGCAGGTGATCATCACAAACTGTAACAACAGCCCTCCTACCGCAGGAGGTATCAATGGCACTACAGGCGCCAATCAATATGTCTACAATACCAATGCCTGCTCCAACTTCTGCTTTACTATACAGACAGCAGATCCCAATGCTTCGGACAGCGTTTACGCCAGGCTGATCAATCAATCTATGCCGGGCGCAACTATCACCTCATCGGGTGGCCTCAGGCCACTGCTCACCGTTTGCTGGGCGCCCACTCAGGCCGATGTAGGATCACACCCTTTTGTCATCGCACTACGCGATAATGCATGTCCTTACTACGGCTCCTCATCGCAGGGATATACTGTTAACGTAGCCGCAGCTTCCAACCCTCCGGTCAACGCCGGACGAGATACCACGCTGTGCCCGGGCCAAACGACTACACTCACGGCCACATCTACAGGATCTGTGACCAACTACACCTGGTCAGACGGCACCACTACGCATGCTGGTGCGACATGGGCAAATGTCAATCCTGCCGTGACCACGATCTACACCGTCACGGCTACCTATTCCAACGGATGCCAGCTCACCGATCAGGTGATCGTGCGCAGGAACCCGCAGCCTACCATCACGGCATTCCCTCCGGTGTCTACTATCTGCTCTACATCAGACACCGTGCAGATCACGGCTATATCATCCCATGCGGCGAGCTACCAGTGGTCGCCTCCGGGAGGACTGACATGTACTACCTGCGCATCACCCAAGATATCCCCTACTGTCAGTACGACATATACGGTGATCGCTTATGACTCTTTCGGGTGCGTGAGCCCGCCTTTCAATGTCACTGTCAATCTCAATGCTCCGCCTCCTACGCAGAGCTGCTCGGTCATCTATGCAACACCGAATGGCGTAGGCACCGGTACGCAGGCCTCGCCGGCCAATCTGGCCACAGCACTCGGCCTGGCTCAATGTAACAATGCCATCATCAAACTCGATATAGGCACCTATACGATCGATTATCCTATTACCAATATCGGCAGCAATACCACGCTCGAAGGTGGTTTTGATCGCCTCAATAACTGGATAAAACGCAGTACACCGGGTGCGACTACGATATACCGCAGCGCCCTGGGTATGGAAAGCAACAGCGCCAGTGCCAGGCTCGTAGCTATATACCTGAACGGCGCACAGTACGTGCGTTTCCAGGACCTGACGATACAAACGGCAAACTGTCCTGCTACATTGCCTACCGATACATTCGGCGCGAGCAACTATGTGATCCATATGACCAATTGCTCTAATTACAACTTCGTCAGGTGCCAGATCATACCCGGCAGCGCATCCAATGGCAGTGTAGGTGTGAGTGCGGCAGGCGCAGGCGCCGCGGGCCATCCCGGTGGCAGCGCCAGCGGCAGCGCAAGAGCCGGTGCTCCCGGTGGAGCAGGCCCTAATGCCGGTGGCAATGGTGGCCAGGGCGGCAATGGCGGCAGTCTCTCAGGCGGCAGCGGCACAGCTGGCACAGCCGGTACAGGCACCGGCGCTGGCACTGGCGGCTCAGGCGGTGGCGGCGGTACCTTCTGTCCTTCTGTCTTTATATTCGGAGGAGGCCAGGGTGGCGTAGGAACTAATGGTGCCAACGGCACTCTCGGTACTACAGGCGCAAATGGTGGGCCGGGATCTATAGCCGGTGGCTTTTTCCTCGATGGGAATCGCGGTGTAGATGGCAATCCGGGAACCAATGGTGCCGGTGGTGGCGGAGGCGGAGGATGCGGCGCTGCCGGAGGCAATACAGACGGGTCCGGCGGTGGCGGAGGCGGGAGCGGAGGCATCGGCGGGCCAGGTGGTACTGGAGGTGGCAGCGGCGGCGGATGCTTTGGTATATTCTCCAATAATAACGGGGCCAATGGCGTCATACTCCAATGTAATATAGGCGCCGTAGTGATCGGCACTGGCGGCACCGGTGGCACTGGTGGTAACGGTGGTGCAGGTGGTATCGGTGGCTCGGCCGGCTCGGGCGGGTCGGGTTGTGACAACGTAGGCAATGGTGGCAATGGTGGCAATGGTGGTCAGGGCGGCAATGGCGGCTCGGGTGCCAATGGCCTCGGCGCCAGGATCTACATTACGAGCGGTACACCGCTTGTCACAGGTGATAGCCTCTTCAGTCTCGTGGCCCAACCTACGATCTTCGCAGCCAATATCTCCTGTACCAACAGGGATGATACCCTCTCCTCAGCCTCATCGGGCAACTGGACAGCAGGAGCAGGTTCCGCTCCGCCATCGGGTATTGGTACATCACTTATCACTCAGTACAGCACGACCGGCAGGAAGGATATAGGCTACAGCGGCAATACCTATGACGGTTTTGTGAATATCGCACTCGACCAGAGTACGTTCATACCGGTTATAGCCTCTTCAGCACCGGTACTGAACACAGATACATTCTGGCTGTGCAAAGGCTCCACTTCAAATTTCAATATACAGATAGCTTCAGCAGATACTTTCCAATGGAATTTTGGCGGAGCCACAGTGCCCAACACTTATTATGGTTCCAACGTCCAAAATCTCAGTAACCTCACTTTCAATACGGCAGGTACATTTATGATCCTCGCGCGTATCAAAACAAGCTGCTGCGGATGGTCGCCATACGATACTGCATACCTGCTCGTAGAACCGAACGCCACGATCAACTATACCGGCCCGACTAGTTTCTGCGCCGGGGATAGTGTCCATATTATTCTGGGAGGTATAGCCACCTCATACTCATGGAGCCCTATAGCTGGCGTCAGCAATCCTACCGGCTCAAATGTATACATAGCGCCGCAGGTGAGTACAAACTACCTGGCTACCGCATACAGCCCGAGAGGACTTTGCAATGCCGATACATCTATCTTCATTACCAAGACACTCCCGGCTACGCTGGCCTTCACTACTGTAGATGCCACCTGCGGATCCAACGGCAGCGTTATGGTCACTCCTACTCCACTGGGTTCCTATACTTACCTGTGGAATAATGCATCAGGTGCAAACAATGGCGCTACTATCAGCAACCAACCGGTCGGAACATATACGGTAATCGTCACACCGACAGGCAGCAACTGCTCTGTCACTGGATCTGCCGGCATAAGCACCGGTGGTGGCTTGCAGGCTTTCATCATAAAGACAGTCATGCCTAAGTGCTTTGGCCAGTGCAATGGCCAGGTGAAGGTCAAGGCAATAGGTGGTGTAGGTCCATACACCTACTTCTGGTCACCGGCAGCAGCCAATATAGACAGCCTCATCAATCGCTGTGCGGGCAACTACTCAGTCACTATCACCGATGCCAATAACTGTACCTCATCTACCAGCGTCACACTCACGCAGCCTGCTGTGCTGCAGGCAGTAGTACTCGATAGTGTGAGCCCACGTTGCCCTGGTCAATGTACAGGATATGCCTTTGCCGATGGTCAGGGTGGTACTGGTCCTTATAGCTTCGCATGGAGCAATGGCTCAGCGGCGCAAAAAGATACGCTGCTTTGCCCTGGGCATTACACGCTGGGCATTGTGGACCAGAATGGATGTACAGCGACGACCGCGGTGAATATCATCAGTGCCCTGCCTATGTCGATCGCTTTTGCTACGATCAATGATAGCTGCTTTGGCAAATGCGATGGCAGTATAAAGGCGACAGTAACCAATGGACAAACACCATATGTCTACCATTGGAGTAGTACTCTAGCCAATATCGATAGTATCCGAAACCTGTGTGTCGGCATGTACAGGCTGACGGTTACGGATTCATTCACCTGTACCAAGATCGACTCGCAGGCCATCACCCAGCCTACACAGGTGACAGCAGCCATAGGCAGCCAGATCAATGACAGCTGCTTCGGCCAGTGCAACGGACGCCTGACTGCTGTCGGCGGTGGCGGTACTCCGGGCTACTCCTACCTGTGGAGTAATGCTGGCACTACCGGCCCGCTGGATAGCAATCTCTGTATAAATACTTACCGCGTGACAGTAACTGATGCGATGACATGTACAGCTACAGTCTCTGCTACTATCACACAGCCTGCCGTGCTGAATATCGTCATCAGCAGCACGCGAAACGACAGTTGCAACGGGCAATGTAATGGACGGATAGTGACCACCACTACTGGCGGCACACCACCATATGCCTATGCATGGACCGGTGGTGGTACTCCGGGCAATAATGGCGTAGACAGCAATCTCTGCGTGGGACATTATATAGTAACCGTGACAGATGTGATGGGCTGTACTGATACCGTCAGTGCCAATATCACCGAACCAGCCCCGCTTGTTTTATCACTCGTAAGCGTGACCAATGTATCTTGTTTCGGTGGCAATAACGGGCAAATAGTCGTCAGCGCGACAGGCGGCACACCTGCTCCTGTCCTCCTCTATGCTATAGACGGCCCACCTATTATACCGCAGGCTTCCGGTACGTTCAGCGGACTTACCGCAGGTATGCACGTAGTAGGGGTCGGAGACTCACATCTCTGTATCGATACACTGCATATCCTCATCACAGAACCTACTCAACTCGTCGCCGATACCGTCTCGACCACTCAGGTATCCTGCTTCGGTGGCAATGACGGACAGATCATCATCAAGGTATCAGGAGGTACGACCCCATACACCTACGTATGGCCGCAGGTGCCGGGCAATATCGACAGCATAGCGGATCCGCTGACTGCCAATACATACTCTGCCTATGTCACAGATGCAAAAGGATGTAAAGATACAGTGGTCGCCACGATCACCCAGCCTGCTGTGCTCAATGCTACAGTGATCACCGATAGTGTCACCTGCTTCGGGCTTAGCGATGGCAAAGTATTCGTCACTCCTACCGGAGGCACTGCGCCATATACTTATCAGCTCGATGGGGCCGGGCCTTTCCAGGTCGCCGATAGCTTTACTACTTTGGCCGCAGGCCCGCATAGTGTCATTGTCACTGATGCACACAATTGCACCAAGACAGTCAACTTCACGATCTATCAGCCTAACGTCCTCACGGCATCGGTCATCAATAAACGGAACGCAAGCTGTAATGGCGTGTGCGATGGCATGATCGAGCTGGGAGCTCTGGGAGGCACTTCTCCATATTCATATTCTATCAATGGTCTAGTATACTACCTCGTGGATTCATTCTCTTCGCTCTGCGCAGGCACTTACAATTTTACTGTACTGGATGTAAATGGATGCTCAGTGACCGTCATAGACAGTATCACCCAGCCTACTCCGGTAGTGCTTTCACTGGTCAGCACTACAGATCCATCATGCTTCGGCGGATCGGATGGACAGATCGTGGTCAGTGCAGCGGGTGGCACGCCTATTTACCTTTATGCCATAGACGGCCCACCTATCATTCCACAGGCTTCCGGTACGTTCAATGGACTTAGCGCTGGCCTGCATGTGGTGGGCGTGGGAGATTCCCATGGATGCCTCGATACACTTCACATCCTGCTCGGGCAGCCCGCGCAGCTCGTAGCTGATACCATATCGACCACACCTGTCACCTGTTTCGGCGGTAGTGATGGTGAGATCATACTCAGCGTCACGGGTGGCACCTATCCATACTCATACAGCTGGCCTCAGTCGCCCGCCAATATCGATAGCATAGGTGACAACCTCACAGCGAATGTATATACCGCGATCGTCACAGATGCCAAAGGGTGCAAAGATACGGTAGTGGCAGAGGTCACTCAGCCGCTCCAACTGACCGCGACGGTGTTAGTCGACAGCATATCCTGCTTCGGTGGCAGCGATGGCAAAGTATTTATAACACCTGCCGGAGGTGTAGGACCATATATGTATCAACTGGATGCTTCGGGCACCTATCAGCCCGAGGACAGTTTCATCAATCTCAGCGTCGGTCCGCATAGTGTCGATGTACAGGATGCTAATCTTTGCACAATCAATATAGCATTCAACGTTTACCAGCCGACACTGCTCGTAGCCAGTATCGCAGGCACACGTGATGCCAGCTGCAATGGCCGCTGTGATGGCATGGTCAGGGCAAGTGCTGCAGGTGGTACCCCTCCATACTCATACTCTATTGACGGCTTCACATACTTCCTTGTGGATTCGTTCAATAACGTTTGTGCGGGCACCTATACTATGACCATCCTCGATCTCAAAGGATGCTCAGCTACAGCACCTGTCACGATCAATGAACCAACTGTACTTGCGCTCTTGCCGGTAGACTCTACGCAGCCGAGCTGCTTTAATGGCAACAACGGAGCTTTCACTGTGGTCGATACAGGTGGCACACCGGGCTATCAGTATTCTATAGATGGGGGTACGACCTATCAGGCCAGCGGCAATTTCACCGGGCAGCCACCTGGTCCAAAAACCGTAACAGGCAAAGACGCCAATGGCTGTACAGCTACCTATATCATCACTGTGCCTAATGCACCACCTAATGACACCTACTCTACAGTGATCACCAATGTGACCTGCAACGGTGGCAGCGACGGTACTATCACTGCCTCTATCGTCGGTGGTGGCACTATCCCGCCATACACCTACACATGGGCGTACAATAACTCTCATGGTACAGGCCTGACCGGTATACCTGCAGGTACCTATACAGTGCTTATCACCGACGGCAACGGATGTATAGTATATGGCCCCGCAGATAGCGTAGTGACCCAGCCTACACCGATCACCGATACCTATACAGTGCAGGAGGTGAAATGCTTCGGTGGCAATGATGGATGCTTCACCGTCACACCATCAGGTGGCACACCTCCATATACACACTCATGGTCTACCGGTGCTACTACTGCCAATCCATGCGGATTTGCCATAGGTACCTACACCGATACGATCAGGGATGCGAATGGATGTATACACATCGACAATGCAATCATCATGACACAGCCTACACCGGTCACAGCGACAGCCAGTCCGACTGCTATCACCTGTCCCGGCGATAGCAATGGTACTATCTCAGTGACACCTGGCGGTGGTACACCGGGGTATACATACAACTGGGCTCCTATATCGTCAAATGCACAAAATGTGGCCGGCCTGCAGCTCGGTACCTATACCGTGACCGTGACAGATGTGAACCTGTGTACTGCATCTGCTACTGCGGATATCCTGGCAGTCGATCCGATGATACTCCATCCTCAGGTCAAGAATGTACTCTGTACACCTCTGAAGAATGGATTTATCTATCTGCCTATCACCGGCGGTACACCTGCATACAACTATGTATGGAGCAATAACAGCACGTCAAACTATCTGCCAGCCCTCGATAATGGTACGTATGATGTCACTATCACCGATGCTAACGGATGCGAGATTGATACTTCATTCATCATCACTACAGATTCATCCTTCATCATCAGGGTATCGCCAGACACGGCTACAATCAATCAGGGAGATGCTATCGCTCTCGGTGTCGATGTCATAGGTGGTGGCACACTCGCCAGCATCACATGGGATCAGGATTTCGGATTGACCTGCTATGACTGTATCACACCTGTGGCTACTCCGCTCCATACTACAGAGTATGTAGCGCACGCAGTGAGCGACAGCGGATGCATATCCGATTCGCGCTCGATCATCACGGTCATACCGCAGCATCAGTTGTACGTGCCCAATACATTCACACCAAATGGCGATGGTATCAACGATGAGTGGGAGATATTCGGCAATAAGAAGTCATGGCTCTTTGTCCAGGTCGCTGTCTTTGACAGGTGGGGCGAAAAGGTGTTTGAATCAAACGATGTCGACTTCAAATGGGACGGTACATTCAAGGGAACACTCATGGAGCCTAATGTGTATGTCTATGTGCTGAGTGTGACATTCGTAGATGACTATACTACCAATAATAAAGGTACTGTCACCGTATTGAGATAAGCTGTATCTTTGGTCTATGTTTAGCATAGACTTTAGATCATCTCAAGAAAATATAAAGGCAGTTATCCGAAACCGGGACCGCTCCACATGGGAGGTCCCGGTTTTTGATTTTATCATGTCATGGTTTGATCCGGGCGTCGATAGCTTTCCCGTCAAAACATCTGGCTCTACCGGCACACCCAAAATGATCGCGCATTCGCGCGAAGCCATTACTGCGAGCGCTACGCGCACCTGTGATTTCTTCGGAGTAAAAGAAGGTGATACTGCTCTCCTATCCCTACCTGCCACACACATCGGTGGCAAAATGATGATAGCCCGCAGCCTCGTGCGCAAACTGCAACTCATCTGCACAGAGCCGAAATCAGATCCGCTGGCAGAGTTGGAGTACAAAGGGCAAATAGACTTTGCTTCATTCACACCTATGCAGATGAGCATGATACTCGCCAATGCCGCCTCTGCGGCCCGGCTATCACAGATCAAACAGGTCATACTCGGCGGGGGTGAAGTCCCTTATACGCTTCGCGAACATGTACAGGACATAGCGCCAGAAGTATATGAAACCTACGGCATGACGGAAACGATCAGCCACATCGCATTGAAAAAACTTAATGGCCCTGACCGGTCGGAGTATTTCACCGCACTGGATGGTGTCACGATCTCCTTCGATACCAGAGGCTGCCTGGTCATAAACGCTCCGCACCTCCATGAAGGAGACATAGTGACCAACGACATCATAAATATCATTGATGAAAAACAATTCCAGTGGTTAGGGCGATATGATAATGTGATCAACACTGGCGGGATCAAAGTATACGCAGAGGAAATAGAAAGAAAGCTACAACCATATATTAGCGGGAACTTCTTCATCACCGGCACTCCCGATGATATACTGGGCCAGCAGGTGACGCTAATCATAGAAGGGAAAGAAAATACCTTACTGATCAACGAAGTGAATGCTGCTCTGGACAAATATGAAAAGGTGCGAAGAGTGCTGCCGGTCGGTAAGTTTGTTTATACGGAAACGGGAAAGGTGAATAAAAAAGAAACAATTAAGCAAGCTATCATTTAGCTTTAATAGATACGCATGTGCTTTTATATTTCCCTTGTTTGTCATCCTTCCCTCGGTTGAACCGAGAGAAGAATTGTCGGACGAATAGTATATTCCAGCAAGAGTGCCCGACAAGCGGAAAGAGATCCTTCGCTTTCGCTCAGGATGACAAAAATGCGGATATAGGTGATGGTGTATAGCGCGTATAGTAAAGACATATTTTTGAATTCATTTTATAAACAAGTATAATGAACCCTATAGGCACCCACAACTACTATACTTATATAATCATTAACCAAAACCAGACGGTATTATATACAGGAATGACCAATGATCTACGCAAACGACTATGAGAACATGAGCAAGGCCTCGTGAAAATGTCAAAAGCATTTACGGGAAAGTATAGATGTATTTATTTGTTGTACTATGAGAGGTTTCAGTATGTAGATCACGCCATAAAAAGAGAAAAGGAAATAAAGGGCTGGACTCGTGCGAAGAAGAATAACCTGATCAACGAATTCAATCCTGAATGGAAATTCATTAATGATGAATTAGAGTAAACAGAGCACGTACGCTCGAATGCTATACAAGCACTTTATTCTTATTTTAAAAACAAATTCTTTGTCATCCTGAGCGAAAGCGAAGGATCTCTTTCCGCTTGTCGCCGACTTTTTCTCTACAAGCCTACTGTGATATCAATTCCTTATTCCCTTTATTGTCATCTCGCAGTGTGCGTGCAATGAAAAGATAATAGATGGCTACTGTGATCAACCCCAATATGAAGAACACCATCGCAACGGGGCGCATGTTATCATTGGCATAAAACTCCCCGGTCATCCAGGTCGCATTGGCACATATCCAGAGGGTGATAGCGATATTGTGAAAAAGGTCTGTGCGGTCGTGGCGCGTGATCCAGGTGATATGCAGTGCCACGAATAGCGTCGGCACGATCATGATCATACCAAGCGGCCTGAAGAGCATGCACCAGCAGGCATCCTTCACCAGCCAAAAGGCAACGTGCAGGTTCTCGTATTTGCGGAGGTCTTTCATTCAGATATGGGATTTCGTATTGCGGTAATAAGGATGTACAATTTACAATTTTTGGTTACGCAGGACCTCTGGCGGCTTCGTCTTTGAGCCTCTTGGCGAGGTCGTGGCCGAGGTAGCGCTCTATGGCTCCATGTATGAGATAGATCAGCGGCGTGAGTGCAAAGGCCATGACGAACTTGTAGATATAGTTGACCGTGCCGACAGCAAGCACGAGCCGGAGCGACCACTGCTGCGGGGTGCCGCGATAGGCAAAGTAAAATGCATACAGCAGTACGATATAACTGTCGACAAACTGCGAGATAAAAGTCGAACCCGTACTGCGTAGCCAGATATACTTCTCCCCTGTTCTCTTCTTGACCCAGTGAAATATATACACGTCTGTGACCTGCCCGATGAGGAAAGCCAGGAGCGAACCAACAATAATATTATTGCCCTGGCCGAAGACGGCATCATAGGCATGTTCGAAGTTGAATGACGGGCCGTATTGCGACTTGGATAGCCACCACTCGGCGGGCTGGACGCGTATGGCGAGATTGAGCATGACATAGGTATATGCGATCATCACCGCCGCGATGATGGAGAGGAAGCGTACACCCTTTGTACCGAAGTACTCATTGATAATATCCGTAAAAATGAAAACGAAAGGCCAGAGGATCACGCCACAAGTCAGGCTAAAGCCTTTGATCTCTTCACCGAAGAAATGGAAATTGAATTTAGAGATACCCAGCGTATCCTCGAGCGAGAATATCTTGACACCCATAAACTCCGCTACGATCGCATTGGTCAGGAAGAATGCGGCGAGGAAGATGAAGACCCGGTTTTGTTTTTCCTTGATAAACTGCATATGG
The DNA here is from genome assembly GCA_025963485.1 of Bacteroidota bacterium. Taxonomy (GTDB): domain Bacteria; phylum Bacteroidota; class Bacteroidia; order Chitinophagales; family LD1; genus UBA1941. Next base: position 10,860 of record JAOQAO010000007.1, read on the forward strand.
ATAAAAGTAGGAAATAAGAAATCAAAAGCAAGATGAATGTCAGCACATCCTAAAATGAAAATACCGGGCCTTTGGTGCCCGGTATCTTCTGTATGGTGATCTAAATAGGCGCTCCGATGGAGCCGCACTAGTTCAGTATTTCAACATATGAGGTTTAGGTGTTATTGCCTTTGCGTCTCTCCTCACCCCGCGTGATTTATCTACCGATAAAATCACGCTCCCCTCTCCATATTTATGGAGAGGGGAATATTATAATGTGATATAGAGGTAACTGGACGTTATTTAGTATTATCTCACAATAGTAAACCTCAGCGCGCACTTCACTGCATTGTTTACGTTGAATACATATGAGCCAACAGGCAGTGAACTGAGATCGATGTCCTGCTTATCAGTATGCAGCACTCCTGTGGCTACTATCTGGCCTAGTGTATTTGATACCTGGTAGTTGTGTTCTGTCCCATCCAGCGAAGTGATCGTAAAGATACCCTTGCCAGGATTGGGATAGATGGCCAGCGGCTGTGCTGTAATATCAGCGATACCGACGCCGGTGATCGAGATACTGTTAGAGATGCCTGTACAGCCTCCTGTGCCTGTGACCTGTATCGTATAGGCGCCATTTTGCGTCACCACGTACGTCTGGCTCGTTGCGCCCGGGATCAGCACATTGTCACGGTACCACTGGTATGATATCGCTGTGGTCTGGCTAGAGAGTACCAGGCCGTTTTGGGTGATGGTCACAGTTGGTACAGAGTTCACCGTGATGGCCTGGCTCGATGTGGCGGAGCATCCATAGGCGTTGGTCACAGTCATACTATATGTGCCCGTAGCCCTGACAGTGATAGACCTCGTGACAGCACTGTTATTCCAAATGAATGTATATCCCGCTGCGCTGTCTGCGATAGTCAGTATCGAGGAATCCCCTGCGCATATAGAACCTGAGTTATTGATAGAGATAAGGTTGCCGGGCAGCGTGCTCACGACTACAACTGTCGGTGCTGAGACCGCACTGTCACCCGCACTGTTGTATACAGTCACCCAGTATGAGCCGGCAGTACCTGTAGTGAACGATGAAGTAGTAGTATGCGACGCATCAGACCAGCGGTATGTATATCCTGTAGCAGTATTGGCCTGCAGTGTAGTAGTGTGGCCCGAGCAGATCGTATCATGGCCTGCAGGGGTGATAGTGGCAGTCATACCACCGCTGCCGATAGTGACCGTGATCGTATTTGATATGCCTGTACAGCCGGATGCATTGGTGACATGCAGGGTATAGGGCCCTGACTGTGCAGCAGTATAGCTCTGTGATGTGGCGCCACTAACAGGGCTACCATTGAAATACCACTGGTATGAAGTGTACGCTGTCTGACCAGTGAGTGTATAGCCAGCTTGTGTGATAACCTCCGTCGGTGCTGCGGCAAAATTGACTGTGCGGCTACCGCTCGCTGTACAGCCCCATGCATTTGTGATAGTAACATTGTATGTACCTGATGTCCTGACGGTGAGCGAGCGCGTCAGCTGATTGCCGGACCAGTGGAAGGAATACCTGTATCCGCTATCTGCTGCAGAGAGTATCACTGAGTCTCCCGCGCACAGCGTGCCTGAGTTGCTGATATTGATCCCGTTGCCCGGTGCAGTACCGACAGATACTACCACATAAGCTGACACTGCGCTATCCACACCGCTATATACTGTGACCCGGTATGAGCCTGCTGTGCCGGTAGTGAGAGAAGATGTAGTAGTATGTGATACATCTGACCAGCGATAGGTATAGCCTGTCCCGAGATTGGCCTGCAGGGTCACAGTCTGCCCTTGGCAGATGCTGTCCGGCCCTGCTGGTGTCACGGTGGCTGTCACCGGCCCGCCTATTGTGACCGTGAGCGAATTTGATACGCCACTGCAGCCTGATGCGTTTGTGACATGCAGTGTATAGGTACCGCTCTGCGTAGGAGTATAGCTGATAGAGGTAGCTCCGCTGATAGGGCCTCCGCTATTATACCATTGATATGATGTATATGCCGTCCCGCCGGTGAGTGTATTGCCGTTTTGTGTTATTGTTTCGGTCGGTAGTGCCGCAAAAGTGACCGTGCGGCTACCAATGATGTTGCAGCCAAATGCATTAGCGACAGTCACGCTATATGTACCCGATGACCTGACGGTGATACGGCGTGTAGTTTGATTGCCAGACCAGTGATAGGTATAATGGTATCCGCTGTCTGCTGTGAGTACAACTGAGTCTCCCGGGCATAACGTACCGGTGTTGCTGAGAATGACAGTATTAGTTGGAGGCGTACCGACTACAACCACTACATAAGAAGATACTACGCTATCAGTACCGTTATATACAGTGACCCTGTATGAGCCTGCGTTACCTGTAGTCAGAGATGAGGTAGTAGTATGCGCTGCATTTGACCAACGGTAGGTGTACCCCGTACCGGTATTGGCTTGAAGCGTGACGGTTTGTCCCTGGCAGATACTGTCTGGTCCCGCAGGTGTGACCGTAGCTGTGAGAGGCGCACAAACATCCAGGCTGAAGTTGTAACCGAGGCCCGCCAGCGTCGTATCAAAACTGCCACCTCCAAAACCAGGATAGCTGGCCCATACACGGACATTGAAAGTAAGCGGATAGGTGCCTACTGCAGCAGATGTAGTACCAGAGTACCACAAGCAGCCGTTGCCGCCGCCGAGGATCACACCTGAGGCTGGATTGCCGGTGACCGCTATACCTGATGGCATACCGGCGACGCTGAGGAGTTTCACTGAGTCGATATTTAATTGGAGGGATTGATATTGGGCAGTCGCAGGGATGTGTACATTATCCTGCTGGCCGTAAACATGATTTTGTGTAATGCAAGGCAGCGATGCCGGCGTAAAGCCGTTAGTGGTATTGCTGGTATTGATCGTACAGGCAGTCGGAGTGCCGGCGCAGACATCGAGGTTGAGAGGGTAGCCCAGTCCTGCCATAGTCGTGTCAAAATCGTAATAACCTGTAAATCCGCTATAGATCCATACATGGACCCGGCATGTAAGTGGATAGCTGCCCACGGCAGCATTGGTCGTGCCCGAGATCCAGGCGCAGCCATTGTTTCCCCCGCGTATCACTCCTGATGTGGGATTGCTGGCGTAGGTGATGCCAGCTGGCATACCCGTGACGCTGAGCATCTTTACGGAATCTACAGTAACAGTGAAGCCGGGTGCATTGGTCGTAGCCGGTACATGCACCTGCGAAACCTGGCCGTAAGATACGCCTTGGGTAATACAAGGCAAGGATGCTGGCGTGAAGCCATCAGTGGTATTGCCGGTATTGATCGTACACTGTGCGAAAGCAGCCTGAGACATCAATGCCAGGCTCACAAGAAGGGTAAGGATTTTCTTCATTAAAATAGGTGTTAGGGGTTTTAGGATATTAAAAACACGGCGAAAGTAAGCAATATCATTTGATATAGATAGTAAAATATTGCGCAAAAATCGGAGCTGTGGCGGGATGGTAATCGGTGCTGCTGCCCTTCTTCGTGGCGTAGGGCGATGGCCCCGCGCTATGGGCGTGTCGCCCTTGCAGGCAATCAATAAATAGTCTTTTTATGCTTCTGCCGCCGCGTAGGGCGATGCCCCACGCTATGGGCGTGCCGCCAACAGCCAATCAATGCATAGTCTATTTGCGCTCCTGCCGCCGCGTAGGGCGATGCCCCACGCTATGGGCGTGTCGCCCTCACAGGGCTTTAACAGCCAATAAATACATATTTTGGCGCAAAATATTGTATGTCTACATTACTACGTTTATGATTCGTCCTTTGACAAAAATGAACTTCTTGGGCTCCGTGCCATTGAGCCATTTCTGTACTGTCTCGTCTGCGACTACTGCGGCTTTGATATCCGCCTCAGCCATGTCTAATGCAAACGGAATATTCGCGCGTACCTTGCCATTGATAGATATCGGATAGGTGAATGCGCTCTCGACGAGATATTTCTCCTCTACTGTGGGGAATATCGCCTGATGTATGCTGCCGCTATTGCCCAATGCCTGCCACAACTCCTCGGTAAGGAATGGCGCAAATGGTGCCAGAGCTATCAGCAGCGGTTCGAGGATCGCACGCTTGGTACATTTGAGATCGTTGAGCTCATTTAGGCATATCATGAACTGGCTGATACAGGTATTGAACTGCAGGCGCTCGATATCTTCTGATATTTTCTTGAGGGTTTTGTGGAGGACCTTATTCTCGGCGTCTGTCGCGGCATCTAATACAGTCCTCACCCCCGGCCCCTCTCCCAAGGAGAGGGGAGGAACAGCCGGTGCGCCGGTGACGCGCCAGTTGCCTTTATCATCATAGAAAAGCCTCCAGAAGCGGCGGATAAATTTACCTACGCCATCTATCCCCTTATCATCCCAAGGCTTCGACTGCTCCAGTGGCCCGAGGAACATCTCAAACATGCGGAAGCAATCCGCGCCATATTTTTCAATGACATCATCGGGGTTGACGACGTTGTATTTGGACTTGGACATTTTTTCGACGGCGGAGTCACAAATGAAAGTACCGTCTTCTTCAAACACAAAAATAGCATCGCTATATTCGGAGCGCCAATTTCTAAATTTGTCAATGTCTAATACTTCATTCCCTGCAAATCGGATATCAACATGAATCGGGGTTGCGCTCATTCCATAATGAATATCCACTTCAGAGATTGATGTTCCAATTGTATCGTTAAGCACGTTTGCTATTTTAATAAAGGCGCTTACATTTTTATTATCAAGTGACTTTTGAATACCACTTGATAAAAAGACAGGTTTTATTGTTGTCAATATTCCGTCATTATATAAATTCAAACGATAAGCAAACTTACTCACCCCCTGTATCATTCCCTGATTCACCAATTTCTTGAATGGCTCATCAGTCGGTACATAGCCTAGATCATAGAGGAACTTATGCCACATGCGCGAATAGAGCAAGTGACCCACCGCATGCTCCGTACCTCCTATATAGAGGTCGACACTCTGCCAGTAATCGATCTTTTCTTTTGATGCAAAGGCAAGGTCATTATTCGGATCCATATAGCGGAGGAAGTACCAGCTCGATGCCGCATAGCCGGGCATGGTATCTGTTTCGCGGGTTCCCAGTGGATGATTGATCCAGTCCGTACTACTCGCCAGTGGTGAGCGGCCGTCGCCGGATGGTTTGTAACTGGTCACACTTGGGAGTGTGACCGGCAGTTCGCTCACGGGTAGTGGATATACCACATCGCCTTTATATACTATGGGGAACGGTTCGCCCCAATAGCGCTGACGGCTATAGCCCGCGTCGCGCTGGCGATAGTTGACCTTGCGCTTACCGAGGCCTTCTGTTTCTATTTTGTCGAGGATAGCCTTGATTGCATCTTTCACCTCCATGCCATTGAGGAAATCGCTGTTGATCATCTTGCCGACCTTGTCGCCTACATCCGCACCGGGATACATAGACTTGTCTATCACTTCTATGACAGGCAGGCCAAACTTCTCCGCGAATTTTTTATCCCGCTCATCATCTGCAGGCACCGCCATGATCGCACCCGTGCCATATCCCGCGAGTACATACTCCGCCAGATACACCGGTATCGGTTTATTAGTGAAAGGATTGATCGCATAGCTGCCGGTGAAAGCACCAGTGACTTTCTTCTCCTGCTGACGCTCGATGTCTGAGCGGCTTTTGACATATGCTATGTAGTCGGTTACTTCTTTTTGTTGGTCAGGTGTGGTGAGGGAAGAAACTAATTCATGTTCGGGGGCGATGACCATGAAGGTGGCGCCGTATATAGTATCTGGTCTCGTCGTAAACACGGTGAGCGTCGAAACAGCCTTTGAGTCCTCACCCCCGGCCCCTCTCCGAAGGAGAGGGGAGGCTATCCGCTCTCCGAGCTCAGTCGCTTTAGTTTTGATCTTTGACAGAACGGTTTTGAGGTCTTTCAGTATCTCATCATTCGTGAAACGCACAACGGTGAAGCCTTGTTCCTCCAAAATCGTGGTCCTCAATTCGTCCTGCTCTTTCGTAAGCTCATGGATCGCTCCATCAGCTTCGACAACAAGTCCCTTCGCAAGGCAAACAAAATCGACAATATACTTATCTATCAAATGCTGACGCCTGAATTTGAAACCTAGTTGCTCATTGCGAAGACCATCCCACAACTTGTTTTCAGCCTTAGTGGGAACGCGACGATTCTCTTTAGCAAACTGAAGATTCTGCGCACTGACTTCGGCATCTCCAGTCATAAATCTTGCAGGACCATCAGAATCTCCTCCCTTCTCCTTCGGAGAAGGGTCGGGGTTGAGGACTGTATTATCGGCGATCTCAAACTCCACCAGCGCCCCCTCACTCCTACCGATCCAATTCCGCTGCATGTCCTTCATCGCATCGCTCCAGTCTATGGTGTCGAGACCGCGAAGCAATCGATCAGAGTACTCCGTGATCCTGAGGAACCACTGCCTCATCTTGCGGCGCTCTACGGGATAGCCGCCGCGTTCTGATTTGCCGTCTTTCACCTCATCATTGGCGAGGACGGTGCCGAGGGCTTCGCACCAGTTGACCTCGCTGTAGCTCTGATAGGCGAGGCGGTAGTTCATGAGGATGCTTTGTTTTTCTCCTTCGGAAAAAGCAGCCCACTGCTGTGCCGTGAATGCATCGTGATCCTCTTTGTCATATTGAGCGAAGTGGTCCGTGCCTTCTTTCGCGAAGCGATCTATGAGCGTGGAGATGTTCTCTGCTTTATCGTTGGCTCTGTTGTACCAGCTATCAAAAAGCTGTAGGAAGATCCATTGCGTCCATTTATAGTATGATGGATCGCAGGTCTTCACCTCCCGGCTCCAGTCGAAGCTGAAACCGATCTTGCCGAGTTGCTCTTTATAGGTAGCGATCGCTTTGTCGGTTGTCACTTGCGGAGGTGTGCCTGTCTCTATTGCGTACTGCTCTGCAGGCAGGCCGAATGCATCAAAGCCCATCGGGTGGAGGACGTTGAAGCCTTTGAGCCTTTTGTAGCGCGCATATATGTCTGAAGCGACATAACCGAGCGGATGCCCGACATGCAGCCCCGCACCGCTCGGATACGGGAACATATCCAACACATAATACTTCGGGCGTGTAGGGTCTTCGGTGACCTTGTACACACCGCTGTCAGTCCATTGCTTACGCCACTTGTCTTCTACTTTCTTAAACTCGAAATCCATTTATCCTTTGTCGTTTTTAGTCATTATTTTATCCTTTCCAACCTCAAGGGGTTTAAAACCTTTTGAGGGTCACTACGCATTGCAGTTCTAAATGTGCTAAAGAGCCATATCATGATGATAGCTCAGTACCAGACCCCATAAATATAACAGAATGCTGCCCTATTCGTATATAGCTATCGGGCGATTCGCCAAAAACTCTGAAAATCGGAAGAAAATCAGGGTTTTGTGTGGCTTTAACCCGAAATTTGCGTTGAATCAGCAGGTTTGTTAACTTCGCCTGTTGCGAATAACAAAAGTGCAATTTATATCACAGATAAATAAGTGTCATTTGAAAAAGTTTTTGTGCCTCTTAACCCTTTCTCTCAGCCTCTTCACAGTCAAGGCCCAGCAGTCCAATATGGATCAGGGCGAGAAATACAGGGAGCTCCTCCACCTGCTCGACTCCTACTATACTGATACGGTCAATAAAGAAAAGCTCACCGACGCCGCGATCGGCAAAGTCCTCGAAGAACTCGACCCGCACTCCAGCTACATCCTGGCCAAGGACCTCAAGAAATCCGACGAGCCGCTGGTAGCCAATTTTGAAGGTATCGGTGTGACATTCCAGCTGCTCCGCGATACGGTCATGGTCCTCGAGGTCATCCCCAGCGGACCGTCCGAGAGGGTCGGCATCGAGGCCGGTGATAAGATCGTAACGATCAATGACAGCACGGTAGCGGGTATCAAGATAGATAACGATGGCGTGATCAAGCGCCTCCGTGGCCCTAAGAATACTAAAGTAAGGGTCGGCATCAAGCGCGCATCTGCCGGCAATGACCTCCTCACATTCGTCATCACGCGTGACAAAATACCTATTTACTCTATCGACGCATCCTACATGGCCGACTCGACTACGGGCTATATCAAGCTCCTTCGTTTCTCTGCGTCATCTATGTCAGAGTTCTTCGCAGCCGTAGACAAGCTGAAGAAACAAGGCATGAAGGACCTCATCATGGACCTGCAGGGCAATACCGGCGGATACCTCATGACGGCGATCCAGCTCTGCGATGAGTTTCTCGGGGAGAAAGACCTGATCGTATACACCAAAGGTGCGCATGCTGCCAAAGAAGAATATTTCTCTGACAACAAAGGCTCCATGAAAGACGGCAAACTCATCGTTCTGATCGACGAGGGCTCGGCATCTGCCAGTGAGATCTTCTCGGGCTGTATGCAGGATCTCGATCGTGGCCTGGTCATAGGCCGCAGGAGTTTCGGCAAAGGCCTCGTGCAGAAGCCTTACGGATTTCCTGATGGGTCGGTAGTGAGGCTCACTGTAGCGCATTACTATACACCGACTGGTCGCTGTATCCAGCGTCCTTATGATAAGGGTAAAAAAGACTACTACGATGAGTATACCAAGCGTATCAAATCTGGTGAGCTATTCGGCGCTGATACCTCGCTGACATTCCCCGACTCGCTGACCTATTATACCAAGAGCCTGCGCAAAGTATACGGCGGTGGTGGCGTGGTGCCGGAGATATTCGTCCCTGTCGATACATCGCTCAACTCGGGCTACTATCAGGGCATACGCGGCAAGGGTATCCTCAATAACTTCTGCCTCGAGTATGTAGACAAGAACAGGGCGCGCCTCAAGGACCAGTATCCTACACAGGATGCCTTCATAGCCAACTTCCAGGTCACTGACGAGCTGCTGGAGGAGATGTATAAGAAAGGCGACCGCGATAGCGTGAAGCGCAACCTCAATGAGATGCAGCGCTCCAAGCCGCTCTTTACTAATCAGCTCAAGAGCCTCATCGCGCGTGATATGTTTGACAATGTAGCTTTCTGGCGCGTGACCAATGACATGAACGACTCATACAAGAAGGCGCTGAAAGTCATGCATGAAGATGCTAAATTTGCTGTGCTCAAGCCGAGCAAGAAGGAACTCATGAAGATCGAAAAAGAACTAAAGAAGAAAGGCGTGGTGATCCACAATGCGGAAGCCAACGACCCTGATAACACTAAAGACCCCAAGAAGTAAGCAGATATGATCAAGATAGGACTGTTCTATGGCACTGACACCGGCAATACCGAGACCATAAGCAAAGAAGTAAAAAAGAAACTCGAAGCAAAACTGGGCGAAGGCACAGTAGAGATGCAGGAGATATACAAGAAAAAAAGCGCTGACATGGCCAAATATGACCTGCTCATCATCGGCATGCCCACCTGGTATGACGGCGAACTGCAGGGCGACTGGGAGGAGTACATCCCCGAGATGGAGCAGGTGGACTTCACCGGCAAGAAGGTAGCCTTCTTCGGCCTCGGTGACCAGTATGGATACGCGGCTTACTTCTGCGATGCACTCGGCGTATTTGCCGAGATCGTAGAGAAGAACCACGGTACCCTATGTGGCTTCACCCCTGTCAAAGGCTACGAGCACGACGAGTCCAAAGCCCAGCGCGGCGACCAGTTCGTAGGCCTCTGCCTCGACACCGACAATCAGGACGAACTCACCAACGACCGCCTCGAAGGATGGCTGCCGCAGGTGCTGACGGAGTTTGGTGTGCAGGTGCCGGCGTAAAATAAAATATGCCTTCTAACCAATGAAAATGCGCATCCTTTTATTGGTATTATTCATATTATCCTCAGTATATTCTTACTGTCAGGATTCCAAGGAATGTATCATACATCCTATAGATTCATTATCAGAAACAGAGGCTTTCACTATTTATAAGGCCGATACTTTTAACCTTCATGACCACAATGGGTTGATACAAGGAAAGGGAATTTGGGTGCTAAAGGATTCATATGAAATCCGGTCAATGGCAAGCTACACTATGGGGCCGGATGCCAGCGGTATTTCCAGATGCCGGGGCGTAGATGGAGGTCCTCTCGAAGTCTGGTATCATCTCCACAGAGTTTACTACGGTCAGTTCAAAGACAATATGAAAACGGGGATATGGAAATGCAATACCGATGATATGCAAATGGAACTAACAATGATCAATGACAATATCCAAGGACCGTTACATGTATATTATCCAAACGGTAAAGCGATGTACAGCGGCAATGTAGCTGCTGGCAAAGATAAAGTAGAGCTAAAGCACTACAGCATGGGTGGTTTACTATTGGAAACAATAAGCTATCCGTTGGATCTGTTGGTAGAGTTCTTTTAGGTCGGTTATTCCATCACACCACAGTTCCCACCGCGGTGGCGAGGGCGGGAGATATGAGACACAACATTTTGTAATAAAGGTCGTTTAGCAGGTGTTTTTTAACCTTGAACAACCATCAATACAAACTATGTTGACGAAAAAAAGATTACCCCTGTTGATTGCAGTGATCTGCTGCTTGGAGTTGCTAATTTACCTATGGGCAGTTTGGACAGCATCATTGGGCAGAAGTACTTTTTTTGGCATAGAAGCCAAATTCATTTTTGCCAAAGCCGCCCGCAATGCTGGTAGGGTATCAGCAGCCATTTTTCTCGCTACCTTATTAATGATTGGCTATTACGGCCTGAAAGAGATATATCAGGACCAGAAAAAAAAGGATTCTTTTTTAATTTTAACGACCTTATTTCTCGTCAATCACCTGATCCATTTTATCTATCTATACCTCAATTTTAAAACTCTCTCAAAGCAGCTTATCGCACCTGCCAATACACATGGCTTCGTTACCTTTGCCTTGATTATTATAGCTCCGGTTATTCTGTGGACCTGTACAAATCTAAACAGGCTACTCTATTTTGCTATCATCCTACACTTATACAATATCAGTTACTTCATAAATGAAACATTTTTATCCAAGGTCAAACCAGAAGACCCAGCCTATCATGATCAGTTTGGAATAGTTGCAATAACCGCCGCTTGCCTTTATATTTTGTATAGAGTTTTTCGCGAAAACGACGAAAGCCCTCTGCCCGGTGACGATCTGAACCAGATAACCCCACTGATCTAAGCTTCCAGTTTAGACCGCAAAATCAATTGGCCTTCCGGCTTGACGAACTCCCTCCCCCGCTGCTCGAAGTATTGCGCAGCACAACTTCGAACTCATAATAATGACAAGTCTCAGACTTGACCCTAATGGCGCTTTCCCACTTGTGCCTATCCATGGCAGGCATCCCCATCTATCATTTCATCCAGATCTACTTCTTATTGCGTATCGCCTTTGCCACTGCTACCTTTGCATGCACATAGGCTGCATACCTTTTTACATCCCCCTTTGTTTTGATGGCATGAAACATAATATCGCTCGCAGCTTTTTCTCCCGGCGTTTTACCTGAAAGCTCCAGGTCCGTTTTGCGAAGTATAGCCAACGCTCCGATCAGGTTTCCCGACTCAGGTATAGGTTTCAAGTCGAGGTCTGCATCTTCTATCGCCGCAGGTAGCGCTGCATGTTTTATTTTAGATGGAGCAGGATCGCTCAGCTTCAGCGGGCAGTTCCTGCGTGGCCATGACCCGTATCAAACGAAACCGTCAGCTCCCCCGCCTCTTTATCAGCTTTGGCATGCCAGACCTCGCTATGCAGGCCATGACCGGAGTTTTTGTGTTGAACGATCATCCAGGGCATCGCTCTCTGATGCATTGTGTACCTTGATAGTAGTTGATGACTTTGCCATTTGTTATATTTTTAAAATATTAAACAAATAACATCAGAATGTATCAATAAGTCAATCCCTTAAAAGGTGTAATTTTTATATCCTCCGTTACGCTACTATATCACAGATACGGTCATAAAACGCAGGAAAATAGATACGCTATATTTTAGCAGAGGGTAAATCTCAATTTTCGACTCTGAAACCGGCGGAACGAAACATTACTCCTTTTAAAAAACCGGGAATAAAAATAAGCGCAGACGAAACATCCGCGCTTAGTATGTAGAAAGAATCAAGGAACCTATTGCTTGATCAGCCTTTGAGTGAACTTGTCATTCACCGATACGATGTATACACCCGACTGCAACGGACTGATATCGATAGAATTTCTGGTGCGTGTCAGGGGATATGAAGCGACTTGCTGGCCGGTTATATCAAATACCTTCACATCATGATAGATCGCAGGATCAGTGACAGTCACTGTGATGTTATTGATCGCAGGGTTAGGATAGATCGAGACTACATCAGACACGAGATCCTTCACACCATTTGGTCCCGCGATAGTATCAGGATTGCTGAACACAGCGAACGGACTGAAAGAAGTAATACCTGTACGAAGTACAGATGAGAACCCATTGGCCTGGGCCACAGACTGTGCGCCCGCGTATGTATCCCATGCGCCGTTTGTATAGTGGCTGATGTAGGTATTGTGGTTATTAAATTGATTGACCTCCATACTCTGGTTCCAGTATGCTTCTATCGTTACATTATTTCCTGTGGCCGCATCTGACTCCACATTCCAGCTTGTATTGATACTGCTCGACGTGGCAGAGATATCTGTGCCTGAGGTACCGGCAGACCAGATACCTGCATGTGCTATTGCTCCATAGTTAGCGGCAGCTTGTCCGAGATTGCTGATGCGGATAGGTGCATACCTGGTGCGTGTGCCTACAGGTATAGTGCGCGCATTGTCTGATGCCTGGTTGTTCATTTTCATCCAGACCATGGCGGTGCCCGATGTGGCTATATAGCTCGCATCTGACCCTCCACTCACGCTATCTGCTCCATGCACTCTCAGAGCGAATGAGCTATCCAGGTCCATATATCCTCCATAGAGGCTGAGCTTACCAGCCACATTGAGGTCAGTGCCGAGTGTGACCCACGAGTTCATTTCAGTGCTATTGAAGGTCAGGTTATTGATCGTATCATATCCGGCAGCAAAAGCCATAATCCCCATATCGCCCCCTTCTCCGGATATAGTGACATTGGAGTTTATATTACCCATGAGTGCTCCGGTATTCATAGGTGCGAAGATACCGCTCATGGTCAGGTTATGTCCGTTCAGGTCGAGATCGCCCGCTGTCATGGTCAGCACACCTGATATCCTCACTGCAGACCCCAGCGCCACACGGCCACCGACTCCTGTTATATTGAGGTCCAGGTCTCCGAGAGATACAGAGTCAGCTACCCACCTGAGCAGGCCTACGTATCCGGTACCATTTATAGCCAGGTGTGTGCTTTCCTGAGTGATGAAAGAACCATTGCCCATGATCCTGCCATTTATTGTGAGGTTGTTTCCTGCTACGAACAGGATACCGCTATTAAGGTTGAGGCCATTATTGAGTGTCAGGTCAGAATTCAGCGCCACTTTAGTAGTATCACTGACATTTACATTGAGTCTGTCCAATATCAGGTAGCCCGGCGCGAAAGCGATAGAATTAATACCATTCCCGTATATACTCATACTGCTCGTAGCATAGCCTTTGATAGAGCCCGCGAAAGTCCTCGTGCGTATCTCTTGCATAGCGATATCCTTGCCATTCAGATCCAGTATGCCTGTCAGTATATATATACCACCGGGTAGCGTCATATCATCAGCGAGGCTGATCTGGTCTGTGTCTGTCGGCAGGGAAACCATAATATTGCGGATGGAGGGCAGCGTGAGTTCTGTGCCCATTGTATGTGCGCCTGCGGCGATATACATGATATTGATATCATCTGTAGCTACCACCTGTCCACCCCGCAGGGTATAGTCGCCATCGCCGATCTTGACTGTAGCATGTGAACCTAGTATCAAAGTCGAAAAGGAATCTATTGTCACTGTGCCAGCTGTCAGGGTCAGCGTATCTATCACATAGGTAGGTGCAAATAAAGTCAGGCTCCGGCAGATAGACATATTATGTGCAGTGATAGTGCCGGTGAAGTATGGCCCGCCCGATGCGCTTATATTAATATTACCCAGAGTCAGATTACCGGTGCCGAGTATCATGCCCTGCATGGCATTAAAGGCGGCGGCGCCGGTCAGTGTTCCATATACTTCCAGGGATGCGTTTGCATGGTTCAGGATCAGGTCGTGATCGAGAGTGACCGATACTGTATTAGGTATCACGATGTGGTCATCTGATGTGATGTTGGTAGATGGAGCGACACCGCCACTCCATACAGAGTCTGCGGTGAAATTGCCATTAGTGATGGCAGTATAGGTGGTAAAGGCCTTTGCATTGACTGTCGTCACCATCGCGACGAGGAGCAAGAGGCCGGTATTGACGAATGTAAGTTTGCTTTTCATGACTGATGCTTTATATTGATGTTGTAATTGTAAGTGGCTTTAGCTTTTATAATTTTGTTTGAGCCCTTCATAGACTTATTGCGCAATACTATGCCACAAGCTTCAATCGCATCACATAGCCTATGATACATTGATTGTCAGTTCATTAATTTACATGCCTTCAAAAAATACATTGGGCAAAAAAAGTGGATGATGGGCATTCTTTTCTAAAGAGTATTTCAAAATTTGCGCAGGTTGAGATGGATGATACTCAATCTATTTTTAGATGTGATATTCCCTGGATGATCTATATTTGCACAACTCGCTTTGTAGCGGCAACGCTTTTTCATTATATCATTGTACCCTTGATTGCTGGATTATTCACCAATGCTTAAGTGTCTCCATTTTGTGTTAAGTTAGCATACATGTCCCTCATCACTTCGCAAAAAAACTTCCGCTTTCGCAACTGGGCCGGCAATCAGCAGTCTGCTGTGCCTCACTATTACCAGCCCGAGACGGAGGAGCAGCTCACCGATATTATCAAAACGCACGGCAAGGTGCGTATGATGGGCACGGGCCACTCGTGGTCAGCGCTCTGCCATACTGATGAGGCGCTCATCAATCTGGATAAATACAATAAGGTCATCTCTCTCGATAAAGAAAAGAAACAACTTACGATACAGGCTGGTATCAAGCTCTGGCAGATCAGCGACTATCTCGATACACAGGGCATGGCCCTCATCAATCTTGGTTCTATCTCCCGCCAGTCAGTGGCCGGCGCCATATCCACAGCCACACACGGCAGTGGCATAGGCTACCGGGTACTCGCGTCACAGGTGCAGCGTTTTACGCTCATCCGGGCTGATGGTGATAAAATAGTCCTGGATAAAGACGGGGACAAAGAAACATTCGATCTCGCCATCATCAACCTCGGTGCGCTCGGCGTCATATCAGAGCTGACGCTCAATATCACGGAAGCTTTCCGGCTCCATGAGCAGACAGTCGCCATCGATTTCGACGAGATGCTCGCAAGGCTTGATGAACTATTGCAAACAACTGACCATTTCAAAATGTGGTGGTTCCCGCATGTGAGCAGGATAGTCCTGTATCGCTATCAGCGCACACAGGCAGCAGTAAATGATTCGCGCTTCCGTCAGTGGCTGATGGACGAGGTATTATCGGTCCTGGTATATCGCTTTTTAGTTTTCATAGGAAATATTTTTCGCGGGTTGCGCCCTCTCTTTAATAAGCTATTGATCCTCTCCTTCAATAAACCCCTCGACAGGATCGAGAGATCATTTAAAGTATTCAACGTCGCTGATCCACCCATACACCGTGAGGCTGAGTGGGCTTTCGATCTCAAAGATGCTAAAGAAGTACTCGGCGCCTATCGTAAAATGATCGATGAGAGCGATCACAAAATAAATTTCATACAGGAAGTACGCTTCGTCAAAGGTGATGAATATGCACTCAGCCCCTCCTATCGGCGAGACTCTATTTGGATCGGCTGTTATCTCATAGGTGACAAAGGTTGGGATGAACTCCTGGCCGATTTCGAAAAGCTGGCCGTAAAATACAATGGCCGCCCACACTGGGGCAAAGAATACAATATAGATAAAGAGTATCTGAGGAAACAATACCCGCTTCTGGATGAGTTTCAGAAACTAAGATCAACGTATGATCCTGCCGGAAAATTTTCCAACCCAATGATAGCAGCTATCCTGGCTAAATAAACACACTTAACTCAAACATAATATCCCCATATACCGCTTGGCATAGTTGTGGCCTTTTTATTATCCTAAAAACAATAAAAATGCAACCACAAAACCAAACACCGGATCCCGGCCAAAACAAAAAGGATCAGCCATCAGCAGATCAAACTACTGACCCTAAAAACACTCAAAAGAAAACCGGCGCAGGTTCGGAAACCGACGAGGATTTTGAGGAAGAGGAAGACGAAACTCAAAAGGGCTCAAAAGAAGCTGAGGAAGAAGATGAGGGGCCAACAGATGAAGAGCTCAACGAAGATGTAAATGCCAGAGATCAGAGCCAATAATCCTGATACTCATAAATAAAAAACCACCAGTGATGGCGGTTTTTTATTTATAAACGAAAGCAATATATCAGGACGATAGTGGTTTATCCTTATTATTTTATAGAATAGAATGGTCTGCTTTACCTGGCCTGTAAGGCCGGTTTGGGTTCTACGATAGAATCTGTCGCCTTCTGCGCCAGCCATCTGGTCACAAACGTGGTCGCGATAGATATGGCTAGCCGTCTTACCAGAGCTACTCTTGCTATGCCATACGTTACGATCAGCACCAGAGTCACTCTTTTGAGCACCGTGACATAATTGATCTCCTCTTCGCTTCCTGGCTCTTGCCCAGTCAGCAGTGCGAGGACTTCTTCTTTGATTCTTTCATAGTTTCCACTTTCCGGGGTTTCTTCTTTTCTCTTCCTCGTTGCCATGATCTTTGATTTTTGGGGTTATCCTTCTGTATTTTCTATTCCTTCTGCCAGTCCACTATTCGTTGCGAGCTTCTCTTTCAGGTCTCCGAGATAGTCGCGGCTGTCCTCTATCAGATTTTGTACTCTCAGGTTGAGTTGCTCGCCTGCTTCGCTCATAGCGTCTTTGATATCCTGAGCGGCTTCACTGTCTGATATAGCTATACCTACAGCCACACCTGCGGCGGCTCCCGCCAGCACGCCGAGCAATACTTTTGTTGTGTCTTTCATGATATTTTCTTTTGTACATGATATAAGGACGAAAAACCATGCCATTTTAGCCAAACCATTCTTTATGGTAGTCAGGCGTTTAACGCCGCACTGGGTCTATCCTTTGTATACATTGCATAGGAAAGTCTTTCCCCATTCCATGTTTATTGCGTAAAATTAGCCAATGAAATACATACTATCACTGATCATTCTCATCTCCTGCTATGATATTCATGCTCAGGCAGGCATGGACAAGATGAAGCAATACTATTTTGTCATGCTCTCCAAAGGCCCGCACAGAGATCAGGACTCCATCACTGCAGACAAAATACAAGCTGCCCACATGGCCAATATACAGCGCCTCGCCAAAGATGGCAAACTCATCGTCGCTGGCCCCTTTATGGATGATAGCAACTGGCGGGGTATTTTCATCTTCGATGCAAAAGATCAGAAAGAAGTAGAATCAATACTCCAAACCGATCTGGCCATCTCATCAGGCAGGCTCAACTACGAGGTACATCCCTGGCTGACGGAGAGAGGGACTTGCTTTAAGTAAATAACATAAAGACCGGTTTCCATGCTATTGCCGGTCGCTGACCTACTGCCCCATTTCTCTGCGGGCTCAATTGCATTCCCCTTATCCTCTGTGCCCTCTGTGATACTTGTATTACCTTATCAGCGTCACACTTCCTTTCAGTTTGAAGGTCCGCTCTCCGTTGTGATCCATTCCTACGAAATCTGCTACATAGACATACACACCCGGTTCCTGCAGGACGCCTTTGTATTTGCCATCCCACTTGCCATAGAGGTCTGTAGTTTCAAATACCTTCTCACCCCAGCGGTCAAATATTCTCATCTGGAATAGCTTGGCCTCGCATGCAAAATTTGCCTCAAAGAAATCATTGATTCCATCGCTGTTTGGTGTGAAGGCATTAGGCATCACGATCCGGCAATCGCAATCATGGAAGGTGATCGTGCTCGACTCCGTCAGCGATCCGCAACTGTTAGACACGGTCACATAGTATACACCATCAGCCTTGACAGTCACTACCGGCGCATTGGATGTGACACCTGCCCATTGATAGCTGGTCGCATTGAGCGTGGTCGCATCGAGCGTGACCGAGTCGCCATCACAAAGGGTCACAGAGTCTGGCAGTTGGAATGTTCCTAGCGGTACCATGGTCCCTATGGAGATCGTATCTGTTCCTGTACATCCGTTTGATGTCACAGTGACCTGGTAGGTACCCGGCGCGTGGATCGTTATAGTAGGTTGTGTACTGCTCGTACTCCACAGGTACGCCGTCGCGGACGCCGTTGTGGCATCCAGTATCACAGAGTCTCCCGGGCATATCGCGGGTTTGCTGGCCGTGATATGCGGCTGAAGGGCAGAGAGTATGCTCACAGATACAGGAGCGGATACCGGACCCGGGCAGCCACCCTGTATAGCTGATACAGTATATGTACCCGCAGCGTATACAGTTATACTTTGCGTCGTGGCGCTATTGCTCCACGTATTGCCCGTAGCATAGCTGGACGTCAGTATCACACTATCCCCCGCGCAGAATGCCAGCGGCCCTGATGCCGAAATGGCCGGTGCTGCCGGTATCGGATTGACGGTGACTATCACAGCTGCAGATGGAGGGCTTGCACATCCATTGACCGTCTGTGTGACGGTATACGATCCTGCTGCATAGACAGTGATGCTCTGCGTGGTGGCATTATTGCTCCATGTATTGCCGGTCGCTGCACTCGATGTCAGCCTCACACTATCCCCCTGGCAGAAAGTGGTCGGCCCACTCGCTGTGATCGACGGCGCAGGAGGTCCGTTATTGACGCCCACCGTCACACTATCAGTGATTTGGCAGCCGAGGCTGTCAGTGACTGTCACAGCGTAGTTGCCTGATACTACATTGCTCACTGTCGCAGTAGTACCTGCATTCGGATTCCATACATAGGTATATGAACCGGTACCACCTGTCGCATTGACCTGCGCTGAGCCATTACTCACACCGCAGTCGGCATTTACCGATTGCATAGTAGATGAGAGCGCAATTGGTTCCGTGATCGTGGTGCTCATTACCGCGATACAGTTGGTCGCATCATGCACCGTCACTGTATACGCTCCCGTAGGGAGATTAACTGCGCTATCTATTGCCGATACATTCGGTGACCATGTGAACGTATACGGCGGAACCCCGCCAGATGTGCCCACTACTATTTTCCCCGTACTTCCGCCATTACAGTTTTCATTTACCTGCGTAGTGATGCTTACGGTAGGTGCGCCGGAGTTGCTGACCGCACCCGTGCCGACACCTGTACATTGGTTAGCATCAGTCACTGTCACTGTATATCCACCCGCAGCGAGCGCAGTATCCGTCACGCTCGTGATGCTGCCACCCGCGGACCATAGGTAGCTTAGTGTACCTGTACTGTTTGTGGTGGTAGCAGTAGCTGTACCATTGCTGGCTCCGCAGCTTGCGGCAGTAGTCGCTACGGTGACACCCATCGCTACAGGCTCGGTGATCGTCACAGTGATCGTAGACAGGCAGTTGTTATTATCTGTCACGGAGCAGCTATATGTATTGGCTGAAAGCCCGACAGCAGAATCATTGACACTCACCGCCGGTGACCACACATATGTATATGGAGTAACGCCACCCGTTACATTCAGGAATATTTTGCCATTGCTTCCGCCGTTGCAGGTCACATTCTGCTGAGACCCAAGCGTCACATTCACGCCCGATAGCGGAGAGACATTGGCAGATACTGTGGTACTGCATCCGTTGGCATCCTGTACAGTTACATTGTAAGTGCCCTGCGCAAGGTTGGTCGCAGAGTCCACTGTGCTTACATTCGGCGACCAGGTGTATGTGTATGCAGGTGTACCGCCGGTAGTAGTGAGCACGACTTTGCCGTTATTATTGCCGCAGGTAGCCACGGTAGTAGCGGCAGTCACACCGAGCGCAGCGGCTGGCTGTGTTATTGTAAAGGATGCAGTGCCCGAGCAGTTATTGATATCATGCACCGTCACCGTATAGGTGCCGGCTATAAGGTTCACAGCCGAATCCGCAGTGCTTACATTAGGTGACCATGTATAAGTGATAGGACTGGTACCTCCGGTCACCGTGACATGCGCAGCGCCATCATTTCCTCCAAAACATTTTACATTGGTCGTGGCTCCCGGTGATACATTGATCGCAGGGGAAACAGTGATCGCCTGCGAAGTAGTGACCGTACATCCTTTGGCATCCGTCACGGTCACACTATAGGTATTTGCACCGAGATTGACGGCAGAGTCGTTCGTGCTTATATTCGGCGACCATACATAGCTATATGCAGGCGTACCTCCTGTCACAGTGAGTACGATCTTTCCGTTATTATTTCCGCAGCTTCCCTGCGTCACAGCTTTGGTGACACCGAGTACTGCAGGCTGTGCTATATTAAATGAAATAGTACCCGAGCAGTTATTGGCGTCATGCACAGTCACATCATAGGTACCTGCAATCAGGTTGATCGCTGAGTCATTAGTGCTGACATTTGGTGACCAGATATAGGTATACGGTATAGTACCACCGGTCGCGATGACATGCGCAGTACCATTGCTTCCCCCGAAACAGGATACATCTGTTTTGACACCCGGTGATACAGAGAATCCTGAAGATGATACCACCGTAGCCGAAGAAGTAATACTACAACCCTTCGAATCGGTGACGGTGACATTATACGACCCCACACCGAGGTTAATAGCAGAATCCACAGTGCTCACATTCGGCGACCATAGATAAGAATAGGCTGGTGTACCTCCCGTCACCGTGAACACAACCCTGCCGTTATTATTGCCGCATGTAGCCGCTACGGTCGTATTGCTGATACCTAAAGCCGTCGGCTGAGTGATAGTAAACGACGCCGTACCGGAACAATTATTTGCATCATGCACTGTGACTGTATAGGTACCCTGAATAAGATTGAACGCAGAGTCAACGACACTTGCCGATCCAGTCCATGCATAAGTATAAGGAATCGTACCGCCACTCACGGTCACATGCGCCGAACCATTATTTCCACCAAAGCAGGATACATTGCGCGTAGCGCCAGGGGAAACTGTGATCCCCGCTGCTGCAGTCACAGATACCGATGTCGCAAAAGTACATCCCTTAGAATCGGTGATCGTCACATTATAAGTAGCGACCCCGAGATTGAGCGCGGAATCGGTTGTACTAACATTTGGCGACCAGACGTATGAGTAGGCTGGTGTACCACCGCTGGCGTGTAAAACTATTTTACCATTGCTATTGCCGCAAGTAGCCTGCGTCATCACAGGTGCAGCATTCACTGCCGTCGGCTGAGTGATCGTAAATGAAGCTGTGCCCGAGCAGTTATTGGCATCATGTACCGTAACCGTATACGTTCCTTGAGTAAGATTGAACGCAGAGTCGACAGTACTCGCAGACCCCGTCCACGCATATGTATATGGTATCGTACCGCCCGATACTGTCACGTGCGCCGAACCGTTATTACCTCCAAAGCAGGATACATTGCGCGTCACTCCCGGTGAAACGGTGATACCCGCAGCTGCTGTCACAGATACTGAGGTAGCAAAAGTACATCCCTTAGAATCCGTGACTGTCACATTATAAGTAGCAACGCCGAGATTGAGTGCGGAGTCGGTTGTGCTGACATTCGGCGACCAGACATATGAATAAGCTGGTGTGCCACCACTGGCGTGTAAAACTATTTTACCATTGCTATTGCCGCAAGTAGCTTGCGTCATCACAGGTGCAGCAGTCACTGCCGTCGGCTGAGTGATAGTAAATGAAGCCGTGCCCGAGCAGTTATTTGCATCATGCACAGTCACGGTGTATGTACCCTGAGTAAGATTGAATGCAGAGTCGACAGTACTCGCGGACCCAGTCCATGCATAAGTATATGGTGTCGTGCCCCCTGATACGGTCACATGCGCCGAACCATTATTTCCGCCAAAGCAGAATACATTGCGCGTAGCGCCCGGTGAAACGGTGATACCCGCCGCTGCGGTGACAGATACCGAGGTCGGAAAAGTACATCCCTTAGAATCTGTGATCGTCACATTATAAGTAGCGACCCCAAGATTGAGCGCGGAGTCGGTTGTGCTCACGTTCGGTGACCAGGTGTATGAATATACTGGTGTGCCGCCACTGGCGTGTAAGACTATCTTGCCATTGCTATTGCCGCAAGTCGCTTGCGTCATCACAGGTGCTGCTGTCACCGCTGGCGGCTGAGTGATGGTAAATGAGGCCGTGCCCGAGCAGTTATTTGCATCATGCACAGTTACGGTGTACGTTCCTTGCGTAAGATTGAACGCAGAGTCAACGGTACTCGCAGATCCTGTCCATGCATAGGTATATGGTGTCGTACCACCCGAAATTGTCACATGCGCCGAACCATTATTCCCACCAAAGCAGGACACATTGCGCGTAGCACCCGGAGAAACGGTGATACCCGCTGCTGCTGTCACAGATACTGATGTAGCAAAGGTACATCCCTTAGAATCAGTTATCGTCACATTATAAGTAGCGACGCCGAGATTGAGCGCGGAATCTGTTGTGCTGACATTCGGTGACCAGACATATGAATAAGCTGGTGTGCCACCACTGGCGTGTAAAACTATCTTGCCATTGTTATTACCACAAGTAGCCTGTGTCATCACAGGTGCAGCAGTCACCGCCGTCGGCTGAGTGATAGTGAATGATGCTGTGCCCGAGCAATTATTTGCATCGTGCACGGTCACGCTGTATGTTCCTTGAGTAAGATTAAATGCAGAGTCTACTGTGCTCGCTGAACCAGTCCATGCGTAGGTATATGGAATTGTTCCGCCAGATACTGTTACATGCGCCGAACCATTATTCCCGCCAAAGCAGGATACATTGCGGGTCGCTCCCGGTGAGACAGTGATGCCCGCTGCTGCTGTGAGAGATACCGATGTAGCAAAAGTACATCCCTTAGAATCGGTGATCGTCACATTATAAGTAGCAACGCCGAGATTGAGTGCTGAGTCAGTTGTGCTGACATTTGGTGACCACACATAAGAATATGCCGGTGTGCCTCCCGATGCATGCAATACGATCTTACCGTTGTTACTACCGCAGCTCGCTTGTGTCATGACGGGTGCCGCCGTCACAGCGGTAGCCGGTTGCGTGATAGTAAATGAAGCCGTGCCTGAGCATCCGTTGGCGTCATGCACAGTGACAGTATATGTCCCTTGACCAAGATTGAATGCAGAGTCGACAGTGCTCGCCGAACCGGTCCATGCATAGGTATACGGTGTAGTGCCACTCGCTGCAGTGACATGAGCTGAGCCGTTAGCTCCTCCGAAGCAAGATACATTTCTTGTGGTGCCGGGTGATACGATCATTGTACAAGGATTGCACGGAGGTAGCGTGGCAATATTCCATGATGTGACCGTTGTTCCTGCATTGTCTATTACCCGCAGTGTATCAGCTCCCACAGGAGGTGTGACAGTGAGTGTATTACCCGTGTAGAAAGTACGCCAGCCATATGTGGTCACCCATGTGCCGCCGATACATGACGTGCCTATTACGAATCCCCCCACGCAGTTCCTTCCCGTACTATCCCAGGTTTGCCAGGTATATGGTCCTGTACCGCCCGATACGGTCAGTGTGCCCGGGTTTCCGTTTCGGCAGAGTGATACTGCTGTACAGCTGTTCACCACGATGGTCGTTGAGTCCGTGCCGCATGGCAGCGTATAATATATGGTAAAGGTACCCACACCCGCGACCGAAGGATTGAATGTGCCGTTGGTAGAACTGGTAATACCTGTACCGCTCCAGACGCCTCCTGGTGTGACAGCAGTGAAATTGAACGCAGGATCTGTGATACATACCGGAGCATGTGGGCAGATAAAGGCATCGCAACAAATGACAGCTATAGCAGGGCAAGCACCGACAGCAAACGACTGTATATAGCCCGTCCTGGCACCCGATCCATTAGTACCTGTAGAGCCCGCCGCTATAAGATTGCCACCAGCGGTGACATTTACATCATATACATTAAATGCTGTAGGATAAGTCGCTATCTGGTTGAGGTTAGCGTCATATTTGACGACGCAATTGGTCGAACCACAATACACATTACCGCAGCTGTCTATATCGATACCGGTGTTAGAAACATAATTGCCAAAGCCGGAAGTAGTAAACACACCGCCGGGGATCGCACCTGTGCCAATGATCGCAGCGGTATAAAAATTACGCTTGTGCACCTGATTTCCCCGGTGCGTATATACATATGCTCCAAAGGCTTTGATAGCCGCGATACCATTATTATTGCGTCTGAAATCATCACAGCCATAACTAAGTGCATAACTGTTGTTGACGTGAAAAGGACGCGCTCCCGAGGGCAAACAACTGGTCAGCCCCTGATGTATATATCCTATCGAATCATGTGTAAGAAAATAATAATTGCCATTGCTACATGCGGTGATGGCACGTACCTCCTGCCCGAGGCCACCTCCACCTGTCACCTGCACTGAGTTCATCACATTGCCGGCACCCGGATTGATATTATATATATAAGGTGTGACAAAGCCTCCTGTACCACCTACTACGAGCTGTGTCTGATCGCAATTGAATGATATACTCCAAAACTCCGGAGTAGCTCCGCCCGCCGGATTATTCTGATTCCAGACCAACGTACCTCCGGTATTTATTTTTTGCATAGAGGCATTCGACCCCCGGGTCACATACGAGTTTCCTACATTGTCCGTAGCGAAAGTACCGAGCCAGTCGTTATTGGCAGTGTCATAAGGGGTAGTATAAGTCCACTGCAGCGCTCCGGCAGAATTATACTTCAATAGCTGCATGGGTGATACTCCACCTATGATATAGACATTTCCTGCCGCATCTTTATCGCACTCCCATACACAATCCCACTGCGTGGCAAATGTCGGTGTCTGCGTCCAGGGATCTATGACGATGGTCTTCGCAGCATCATGGTTTTCCACGGAGAAAGAGATGACGTTATCTTTCAAGACATAAGCAGAAGCCAGTGATGCTTTGCCATCTTCATAAAAAGTGATCGGCGCGTGGTCTGTAAAATCGCCAAAGCGTGAATGTGTTTTGATATTCCCGTCATTCTGTAGATGCGCATTCTTTGAATACTTCAGCTTCACCAGCGAGATATCGCCACCGGGGCGTACCACTACAGAGTATTTAACACCGCCGTCTTTGTATATTTCATACACCACATCGATATTAGGATAGAGGTCTTTATAGATCAACTTTTGAAAGGCGGGTATCGCACTTTTGTTGATCAGTTCGCCATCCTTATCATGAAACGTATAACTATATGTGGCGGTGGCCTCATTCTCCGCTATGATCTTCACATTGGGATTAGCACCTATCCAAAGGGTCCTTAGCTCATCTTTGTTGACGATCATCCGGTTCTCTTCCTCCTCCATCTTATCATGCTGCTTCGCAGTCATACCTTTTCGCATGCGCTCCCGCTCCTCCCGCTCTTCATGCTCACTTTTCTTTGGTGCTTTACGATCTGTCAGCTCGTAGACCACACCTGAAGTAGTGAAATAGAAATTCTGTGCGCCTCCATGATAGGCATACTGCACCTGGCTATCGAAACCCTGTGCTTCTTTTACTTTGAACTGTCCCTTATTTTGAATGAATACTTTCTGAGCCTCGAGTTTATTTGCCCAGTTAGACCGGTCCTGCCCGAAAGCAAAATGCATAAAAAACAGAAGGAAGAAACAAATAACAGATACTTGCGCGTAGATTTTCTTCATACTTGCTTCATTGGAGGTATACACCTCTTTAGGTTTTAATAAATCGACTTCAGGGTTATTATAAGCTTAAATTTAGTATAACATTTGATTTAAACGAAAGAAAGAAGCCCCGCAATCTTGAAATCGAATAACCAACTAATTAACAGGCAATTATTAAAATGTTAAAATAGTTTTAGTCTCTGGCAAGCAACACTGCGTGAGGTATTATTCCGGAGAGGCAATCAGCCCCTTCTTTATATATTTGCTGTGATGTTCAAAGCCACCATCTCCCTTTTCCGCAAGGACCTGCTCATCGAGTTTAGGAACCGGTACGTATTGGGTGGCATTGCACTATATGTTTTGTCCTCGGTCATGGTGATCTACTTTTCCCTCAACTATAGCGACGGCCTCAAAGAGGTCAATCCCGTGGTATGGAGCATCTTCTTCTGGCTTATTATACTCTTCAGCAGTATCAACGCCATAGCTAACGGTTTTTTCAGGGAGCCCGCAGGGCGCAGTTACTACTATTACTATCTGGCCAGCCCGCAGGCGGTGATATTATCCAAGCTGCTGTACAATTTCATTTTCACCGTCCTTCTCATCCTGCTTGCCTTTAGCGTTTTTATCGTCATGATCGGAGATCCGGTGCGCAATCTGCCCCTCTTCCTGCTCACGGCGCTCCTGGGTGGCACGGGATATTCATTTCTTTTCACGCTCATGGGCGCCATAGCAGCGCGGGCCGGCAATAATGCGACCCTCATCGCCGTACTTGGCTTCCCGATCATCATCCCTATACTGATATTTATCACTAAGCTCAGCGCGGCATCCATGGGTAGCACGGAGTTTAGCCAGGAGGTGGTGACAAACCTGATATTACTCAGCTCTTTTAATGTGATGCAATTGCTGCTCGCGTATATCCTTTTTCCCTATATTTGGCGCGAATAAAAATAGCCCTGCGAGCGCAGCATCCCTACATAAATGATACATCTCCTCAAACAACAATGGTGGAAATATACAGCGGTGATCATACTGCTGTATGTGCTCATAGGCGGTATGCTCGTGCCACTGGGCCCGAGCGCACTGTCGCTATATCCTGTCTCCATCCCCTCCGATACGAGTGTGAATTTCACTATCACGGGATACCATACACACTTTGAAGATGCCAAAGACCTGCAGGTATGGTTCAAGCCTACTACAGGCACTCAGTTTTATAAAGCCGACTCGATAGTGCCTATCATCAATAGTACGGTGCGGATTGTTTTCCATATGCCTAAGTCCAATCTCGCAAACAAGCATAGTGAAAACTATGACCTCGTGGTCAACGACAGCATAGACGGGACATTGACTACGGTATATGCGATGACAGTAGCGGCTGGCACCGGCGAAAGCTCACCTGCAGTGACACCGGCCAATCAGCCCGAGGTAAACCAGCTCAAATTCAAGGCATTTGCATTCCCATTCCAGAAGATATTATTCCAAACCATCCGCAATACTTTCTTCC
Source organism: Bacteroidota bacterium (assembly GCA_025963485.1). Classification (GTDB taxonomy): domain Bacteria; phylum Bacteroidota; class Bacteroidia; order Chitinophagales; family LD1; genus UBA1941. The sequence goes on from JAOQAO010000007.1 coordinate 38,150, forward strand.
ACGTGCCGATGTGGTTTGCTATGATGTTCCTGCTTATCTTTTCTCTCGTGTATAGCATCCTGTACCTCAGGACGGGCAAGATAGAATATGATATACTGGCGTCTCAGGCGGTGGCCACTGCATTGCTTTTCGGAGTGCTCGGGCTGGCTACAGGCATGATGTGGGCTACCTATACGTGGGGCCAGCCATGGCCCAATGACCCTAAACTAAACGGTGCAGCCATAGGCGTCATCATATACCTGGCATATATCGTGCTCAGGGGCTCTCTCTCAGATGAGATCCAGAAGGCTAAAATCAGCGCGGTATATAATGTCTTCGCTATTGTGATATTTACCCTGTTCATATTCGTCATACCGCGCCTCAAGACTGTCGACTCCCTGCATCCCGGCAACGGCGGCAACCCTGCCTTTGGCAAATATGATATGGACAATCATCTTCGCATGTTCTTCTACCCTGCGGTGATCGGCTGGGCGCTCCTCGGATTCTGGATCATGTCAGTACGGGTACGGATCAAATTACTTCAGCACAAAAAATCTTTATTATGAGAAAGCTGCTCTGCTTTATTATAGTCATTTTTACAGTTCTCTATACATCGGCTCAAAGCGCAGAACCTATCCCGTCACTCATGGAGAGCAACCTCAAAATATATGTGGTCGTAGGCGTACTCACTATTATTTTCTCAGGCATCATTATATTTCTCCTATCCATGGATAGGAGGCTGAAAAAGCTGGAAGAAGGACATTGATCCTTGTCCTCGCGCATACTTTATTCAATTTTATTCCGCTTCAGAAATTTCAGGATCAGATCAGCTATTTCTACCGGTTTCTCTTCTACTGCGAAGTGGCCGGCATGGCAGCTGGTAAATTATGCTAAATGCATTCCTTTTCCCGCTCCATACTTCTCAGGCAAATCTGGCCGGCAAAAAAAGATACTCCAAAGCCGGACGTATGTAATTAGCCTTTCGTATAAGGCCTTACATTAATCTGATACATATAAAATCAAATACACATTCAATTTTATAATTATAAATAGAGATTTTTCAGGAACATTTCACCTTATTGCTTTTTATTGACTTAAGTTTGAATATCATATAAAAAGCTAACTTACAGCATGCAATACATATATACATGTACTATTTATTCATTTTTCATTATTAACCACGTATAGTTTGTAATTCCGAAAAATCCCTTTTATTTCGATGTCGGTTATTCTACGTACTAACGTATTTCTTCAATAAACTAAAACAGTATGTCCGAAAAGAAAAGTGCAAAAACAGACCTCAAAGATCTTAGTTTCTCGCAGTCAGTCTCCCATTATTTTGACAAAGCAGCCCCTCATACAAAAGCCCCGTCAGGGCTCCTGGAGCAGATCAAAACGTGTAACTCTATCTATAAAATGAACTTCCCGGTGAAATTTGGGAATGAGATCAAAGTAATAGAAGCCTATCGCGTACAGCACTCCCACCACCGCATGCCTACCAAGGGTGGTATCCGCTACTCCCTCCAGGTAGACCAGGATGAAGTGATGGCACTCGCAGCGCTCATGACCTATAAATGTGCTATCGTGGATGTACCGTTCGGCGGTGCCAAAGGCGGTATTAAGATATCCCCGCGCAATACCCCACCAGAGGTGATCGAAGCGGTCACCCGTCGTTATACTTCGGAGCTCATCAAAAAGAACTTCATCGGGCCCGGCATCGATGTACCTGCGCCTGACTATGGTACGGGAGAAAAAGAAATGGCAATCATTATGGATACCTACATGACCATGAAGCCGGGCGATGTAGACGGATACGCCTGCGTGACCGGTAAGCCTGTAAGCCAGAACGGCATCAAAGGCCGTACAGAAGCGACAGGCCGTGGTGTAGTATATGCGCTGAACCAGATATGCAGCTATGCTGACGATATGAAGAAGGTCGGCCTGACCACAGGACTGGCAGGCAAGAAAGTGATCATACAAGGTCTGGGTAATGTGGGTTTCCACACAGCCAATATCATCAGGGAATACGGCGCGATCGTGATCGCTATCGCTGAATCTGATGGCGCTATCTATAATGAGAAAGGCCTCGATCCTAACGCAGTGCTCAAGCACAGGCAAGAGACCAAATCTATCCTCAACTTCCCGGGTGCCAAGAACTTCAAGAAAAATATGGACGCGCTGGAGATGGAGTGCGATATCCTCATCCCTGCCGCCCTCGAAAAGCAGATCAACGATGTCAATGCTCCGAAGATCAAAGCCAAGATCATCGCTGAGGCTGCAAACGGACCGGTAACTCCTGCGGCTGCAGAGTACCTGACCAAAAAAGGCGTGATGATCATACCGGATATCTATATCAATGCCGGTGGTGTGACCGTATCATATTTCGAGTGGTTGAAAAACCTCTCGCATGTACGTTTCGGCCGTATGCAGAAAAGATTTGAAGAGAAATCACAGCGCAATATGATCGACGTGATCGAGGAACTGACCGGCAAAAAAGCAACGAAGTTCCAGATCGAGCATGTGATCCACGGTGCCGATGAGATCGATCTGGTCAACTCAGGCCTCGAAGACACGATGATCAAAGCATATCACGATATACGCGAGTTCTACAAGACCAATCGCGGTATCACCGATCTGCGCACGGCAGCCTTTGCCCTCTCCATCAATAAGATCAAGGATGCTTACTACGCGATGGGTATATTCCCGTAATCAGTATTGAGTATTGAGTATTGAGATAATACATAAATGCCGTTCCGAAATGAACGGCATTTTTATTTCACCATTTACTTTCAGGCCCAAAAACTCATATCACCTTCTCCACAAGTGTGGAGAGGATCGCTTTATTTATTTATGATAAATAAAGCGGGGTGAGGCCAGACACAGCGCGATGGGCTGAGCCGAGGGCATTTTTTTTGTTAAGGTATGTTGTCTGAAATACAAAGTGGGCATTATCTTCGTATATATACTTTAGATAACAACCCATCATGCAAAAGGATCTGTCAAAACCGATACAACTTATAGTACTAGCCTTCGTAGCCTTACTGATCACGACTGCCTGCGGCAGCCAGAAATATGCACGCAAGGAATTTGTAAAGGTGAGGAAGGAAGCCCCCTATGATGTGATCATCGTCACAGGCTTACCCTTTGGTACTGCTCAGGAGCCGGGGCTGATCTTCACCGCACGCATGCTATGGTCCAAGTACCTCTACGACCACCATATCACTAAGAATATCATCTACTCAGGCTCAGCCGTCAGCACTCCATACTACGAAGGCAAGCTGATGAAGATCATGGCAGACTCGCTCGGTATACCGAGCGATCATACTTTCTCAGAGATCAAAGCCGAGCATACCACGGAGAATGTATACTATGGCATGAAGATGGCGCACAAAATGGGCTTCAAAAAAACAGGTGTTGCCGCTGATCCGTTTCAGATAAAGATGCTGGGTAAATTTCTGAAAGTACGCTGTCAGAATATGACACCCATACCTATCATCTACGACTCAGTGATCCCCGACAGGCGCACCTACCAGACACTACTGCCCAAGATAGATATACGTGGGGCGGCAGCCGATAGTACTTATATTCAGCTGGCAGAGCGGGAGAGCTTCAGCGAGCGCTGGAGAGGGACGAGGGGGAAGCATATTAAGTTTGAGGAGTAACTCAAATAAATCTAGATTCTAAGCAATTTTAATACAAGAGGTTCTTCCCTCTCCTTCGGAGAGGGAAGATGCCGAAGGCAGATGGGTGAGGCCTACTGCGGATGATACACCTTCTCCGCATTCTTATAGATCGTAGCCTTGTCAAAGGTCATCAGCTTCGTCTGCTTATTCACATACAGTTTCATCTGGTCTGTGTAGTGCTTGCTGTTAGCTTTATTGGATGAGCCATATGGCGCTACGGTATGTACCTCCGGGCCCTTCTTGGTAAATTTGATCAGCATGATATAAGAGTCGCCGACGAATGTCCGGAAACGTCCATTTTTGTAAGGTTGCGGATAGGCGGCGCGGATCATATCAGGACCGCCACCCAGGGCGAGGTCTACATCTCCGCGCTGGTGGCGCTGCAGGTCACCGAGTGCTATATTGAGCGTACCGAAATCACGAAGCATTTCCAGTTTGGTCTTGCGCAGGCTCGCTACGAAAAAATCATTCCGCGCCTTTGCATCTTTATTAAGGGCAGGGATCATGTCATCTTTGCTATCGCTGTATAGGTTCCACATGGTCTTATATACTACGGCGAAGTTGCTGTCGGTCACTGGTGCGAGGCGGTATGCATTCCACACTTTGACCTTGGCCAGCACATCTGCTATATCAGGATAGGTCTCCGGATTAATACTAAAAAGATCTTCTATCGGAAAGTCCTTGAAGAAATGTATGTCCTTGCCATAACCCTCATCATATTTCAGCGCGAGGAAGTCATTCCAGTCTACCTTGTTGTACTTTTTGATGATCTCATTGAAGCGGAGGCTCCTGCTGGTAGGGGTCATGGTATAGCCCATAGTAGGGTCATAGTTTGCCGGCTTGGGATCATCTTCCGGTGCTGTACAGTCAAAAGCAGAGTTGTTGAAGTTGAAAACATAACCGCTTTTAGGATTGACCACTTGCGGCAGGTCGGACTCCGGGTGGTAGGTGGTCCAGAGGGTTTTTGAAGTATTGCCCGGCACTGTATTCAGCCAGTCATAACCTTTGGCGCGCACCGGTACGAGTCCATTGCTGAGGCACATGATAGTATCATACCTGTCTGCATAGACAGTGGTCATCATCGCTGCGCCCTGTATATCGAGCGCCTTGCGTAATTCAGTATATTTATGCGAGTTATTAATCTGGAAATACTGCTCGTTCGTTTTCACATTCGTATTGGCGCCGAGGCGTATGGCAAACATGCCTTTCTTAGTCACCAGTGTCGCGCCGTATTTGCTCCACCATACTTTCTTGCCTACAGGCAGGATGAACTTACCCTTCTTAGCGAGATTCACATGCAGCCAGGCAGTTTTGACCTCCAGCGGATAGGATACGCCATCTACCAGGTAGTGTGTTTTCTTTTTCTTCGGGTCCGGCTGTAGCTGGAACACATCCACTCCGTCAAAATTATTGACCGTATGTGCCCAGCCCAGGTATTCATTCACCCCGTGAAAGACAGTGACACCACCGTGAAAAGTACCTCCCATGATATTCCAGCCTTCTTCGCTGCACAGGTGTATCTCATACCAGGAGAGTGGCCCTTCGAGCGGCTGGTGAGAGTTGATATCGAGATAGGTAGCTCCGTCCTTGGTCTTAGCCGAGTTGAAAGCGATACCGTTAGAGCCTTTGCCTTTTTCGGCAAAGGGAATCTCAGGCTGAGTACCGGCTACGATCCTTTTGAGCGGGCCATCCACACCACTAAGCAGCGACTCGGCCAGCACGTACCCCGCTACGATATCATGCGGAGAAGCAGGAAAGGCTTTTTTGATCAGCACTTCATCCGGATGCAGTTTTGCATATTGATTGACACCGGCGGTCATGGCCTCGATGATCTCCCGCACATGGGGCGACAGGTCTTTCTCATAGCGCTCATCCACTAGTTCGCGTACGCGAAGCAGATTGACAGCATAGTCTATGATCGCGCCATCCTTGCCCAGGTTCCTCCCGGCCATTTTTTTGCCTGCCAGAAACATCCACTGGAGTGTCTTGAAGTCATCCTAACAGGTTGCCCAGCCGAGGCCATAGCCTACATCGGCATCGGTCTTGCAAAAGATATGGGGCACACCAAAACTATCACTGACTATTTCGACATTGGCTTTGTAATC
>JAOQAO010000017.1 GCA_025963485.1 Bacteroidota bacterium
TTTGACATACTGGATTCACTGGGTCAGAAGGCGACGATCAATGGCTCTGTGCACACCACAGATTTCAGGAAGATGAAATTTGACCTGTCGATACGCACGGATAATTTCACCGTCTTGAATACGACCATTCAGGACAATCCTTTATTCTTTGGGCATGTGCTGCTGAGTAGCAAAATATCTGTACGCGGTGATGAGTCACTGCCAGTGGTCAATGCGGATGTCAAGCTGCTAAACTCCACGCGGGTAGCAGTGGTCATCCCTTCGTCTAAAATATCTACAGATAAAGGCGATGGTATAGTCGTCCTGGTCGACCATAGTGATACAACCGGCATTCTCGGTAAACACAAGGACCGGGATACGGTCCGTACTGAGTTGCAGTTTAAAGGTATAAACCTGATAGCGAATGTGGATATTGCCAAACAGGCATATTTTAAAGTGATCGTAGATAAAGTGTCAGGAGACTCGCTGGTCGTGAATGGGGAAGGCAGGCTAAGCTTCTCGCTGGATGCTGCCGGCAATCAAAACCTGACAGGGACATACGCTTTAGCTGGCGGCAGTTATGATTTCAGTTTTGAGAAGGTAATACATAAGAAATTTTTAATCCGCGAGGGGAGTACCATCACCTGGAATGGCCGACCGCAGGATGCGCAGGTAGATGTCAGCGCGATCTATGAAGTGCGCACCTCATCGGCAGACCTGTTGGCTAGTGAGCTGGCAGGAGTGTCCGAGTCGGAGCGTGCTGCTTATCGCAAGCTTTTGCGCTTCAAGGTCTATCTCAATATGAAAGGTGAATTGTTGAAGCCAGATATCAGTTTCAAGCTGGACATGGCGGACAATGATAAACCGGCGTTTTCCGGTATCGTGTATTCCAAGGTGCAATCTGTCAATGAGAATCCTGAGGAGCTCAATAAGCAGGTATTTGCACTGCTGATCCTCAATAAATTTATCCCCACCAATACTGTACCCGGAGAGGACTATAGCACTCAGGTGACCAATGTAGCGCGTAATAGTGTCAATCAGGTTCTTTCCGATCAATTGAATAATTTGTCAGGTAAGTATATAAAAGGGGTCGATCTCAACTTTGGATTGCAGTCCAATGATGAATATACCCAGACCGGTGTGCAACAAAATACACAGGTCAGCATTGGTTTGAAGAAAAGCTTCTTTAAAGACCGGCTGGATGTCTCCGTGGGTACTTCTATCAATGTACCAAACAGCAACTCCAGTGCATCGCAGTATAATGCCAATAATATTACCGGCGACATTATGCTCGATTATAAATTGACTCCTGATGGACGTTATCATTTCAAGGCATTCCGGGTCAATCAATACGAGGGTATCATTGATGGCCTCCTATCCAAGACCGGTATAGGAGTATCGTACAATCGTGATTTCAATAAATTACTTGAACTTTTCCGTAAGCCGCCAAAGCCGGAAGAATCAAAAAATCCATAGAGGAGGGGTGAATAGAGCAGTTATACTTATTCTTTTTTTAATGGTGCTTTTCCTATCGGGATGCACAGGTCTGCGGCTCATGCCCAGAGATGAGGTCTTGTATACGGGATCCAGCATAGAGATCATCTCAAAAGAAAAGATCCAGCGCAAGGCGAAAATAAAAGCAGATGTGAATGACATCATCAAACCTAAACCCAACACCAAGTTCCTGGGTATGCGGCCGGGATTATGGCTCTATTACCTGGCCGACAGGCCACGCAAGCATCATAATAATAAGAGAAAGACGCGCGACTGGATCAAAAATAAGCTAGGTGAGGCGCCAGTGTACCTGAATGAAATGGATACTGTCATCATGCAAAAAGCCATAGAGGCGAAACTGTATAATACAGGATTTCTCGATGCTCGCGCGACTTATATCACCGTCCGAAAGAAAAAAGGCAAGACTGCGGAGATCCATTATCAGCTGCATCTGAATCAACCGTATACGATCAAAGAAATCACTTTCCCTCCGGATACGGATGGTATAGGGCGATGGATAGCGAGATCTGAAAAGAAATCACTCATTAAAAAAGGCAATGTTTATAGCCTCGACGACCTGGTGAACGAAAGAGCCCGTATAGATGAGCTGGTCAAAAGGCACGGGTATTATTTCTTCAATAGAAATTTTCTCGAGTTTCTCATGGATACCGTAGACCATCAGGTCACGCTCCATGTGAGGCTCAAGAGTACCACACCTGAAAAATCAAAAGTGCTCTACCGGACGGAGGAGATCAATGTCTATCCGGACTATATGGTGACGTCCGACTCTTTGCCCCTGGAGCATTTGATTATCGATTCTATTAATTATTATAAAAAAACGAAGTATATCAGGCCGCGAACGGTTTTGAGATCAGTCTATTTCCGTCCGGGGCACATCTATGATAGCCGCATACAAAGGCGCACACTCGGAAGACTTAATAATCTTGGAGTCTTTAAATATATTAACCTTGAGATAAAGGAAATAGACACTTCAGCCTTTGGTAAGCTGGCTGTGAATATCCTGTTGGCACCATTGCCCAAGAACTCACTCACCACGGAACTGCAGGCAGCAACGAAGTCGAACAACTTTATCGGCCCCGGCCTTACATTCAGCCTGCGAAACAGAAATGCATTCCGTGGCGCGGAGCTGTTGATCTTTAACCTGCAAGGCTCCTTTGAATCACAATATAACGGTGTATACAAAGGACAGTTTACCTATCAGGTCAATCCGCGCATTGAGATCGATATTCCACGCATCATTCCGTTTAAATTCCAACCTAAAACGGATTTCATACCGCATACAAAGTTTGGATTGGATTACAGCTTCCTCAGCCGGGTAGGATATTTTGATATGAACTCATTCAAGTTTGACATAGGATACAGATGGAAACAATCCATGACGATAGAGCATGCTCTAACGCTACTCAATGTGACTTATTACAATATTTACCACAGGTCGGAGACATTCAATAGCCTGATCGATAGCAATCCGCTGTTGAAGTCGCGTTTTGACGAGCAGTTCCTTTTTGGTATAGGCTATTCATTCTTCTATACAGAGCAGCAGAAAACGGCTAAACGAAATCGCTTTTATTTTAACGGGAACGTCGAGCTGTCAGGTAATGTATTGGCGCTTGGTAGCAAGCTGGCTACCAAGCGGCCGATAGATGCCAATAATCCATCAAAGGTCTTTGGTGTTGAATTCGCGCAGTTCGCACGTTTTGATATTGATGTCCGGGACTACATCCGGATATCCAACAATAATCTCATAGCACTAAGATTTATAGCGGGATGGGGTTTGCCTTATGGCAATAGCAATACGTTGCCCTATGCAAAGCAATTTTTCTCCGGAGGCGCATATAGCCTGCGAGGGTTCCCCGCTAACTCAGTTGGCCCCGGGGGGTACACACCACCTGCCGGTGCACAGAATATTTTTGCGCTGCAGCAAGGTGGTGAGATCAAACTGGAATTTAATGCAGAATACCGTTTCCCGATATTTAAATTTCTCAAAGGGGCAGTATTCTATGACGCCGGTAATACCTGGCTGAATAAAGCCAATATCAATGCACCAAACGGTGAGTTTCGATCCAACCTTTTTCTTAAGCAGATCGCCATGTCCACTGGTGCCGGCCTTCGCGTGGATCTCAGTTTCTTCGTACTCAGGTTTGATGTAGGCCTGCCACTTCGTTCTCCTGCAGTGCCGGAGTCTGAGAGATGGGTGATCAATCATACGAAGTTCAATAGCCTGACATTCAACCTTGCTTTTGGATATCCTTTTTAATATCCGTCTGCTTAGTTTGCTGCCTGTACTTTCTTCCTGCCCTGTGCGATCTTTGTGATCAAAACAAACAACACAGGCACTACAAAGATGGCCAGTGTAGTCGCTGCGAGCATACCGCCAAATACTGTCCAGCCTATGGTCTTTCTCGCTCCTGCTCCCGCACCTGTAGCAAATGCCAGCGGTAATACTCCAAAGATGAAGGCGAGAGATGTCATGACGATAGGGCGCAGACGGAGTTTCACCGCTTCGAGCGTAGACTCCAGTATATCATGCCCTGCATCGACTCGCTCCTTGGCGAACTCGACGATCAGGATCGCATTCTTGGCCGCGAGGCCTATGAGCGTGATGAGCCCGATCTGTGCATACACATTATTGCTCAGCGATGGGATCAGTGTCAGCGTCAGGATCGATCCGAAGGCTCCGATAGGTACTGCAAAAAGCACCGAGAAAGGAACCGCCCAGCTCTCATATAGTGCCGCGAGGAACAGGAACACAAACGCGATAGACAACATAAAGATGTAGATGGAACTACTACCCGCACTCAGTTCCTCCCGGCTCAGACCGGAGAACTCATAGCCGTATCCCGCAGGGAGCGTTTTAGCGGCGACCTCCTTGATAGCTGCGAGTGCCTGCCCAGAGCTATATCCGGGAGCAGGTTCGCCATTCAGTTCTATGGATTGGAAGATATTATAGTGTGAGATCATTGCAGGCTGCTCAATCAGCGTCGTAGTGATCAGTGTGCTGAGGGGGATCATGTTGCCTTGCTGATTGCGCACATAGTAGTTGCCGATAGCGGCGAGGTCTCCGCGATAGGTCGAGTCTGCCTGCGCCATGACGCGGAAGTTACGGCCATACACGTTGAAGTCATTGATATAAGAGCTGCCGAGTAGTGTGGAAATAGTACTGTATACCTCTGCGATGCTTACTCCCATCTTTTTCGTCTTGTCTCGGTCCACATCTACGCGGTAGCCCGGCGTACGTGCATTGAAGAAGCTAAATGCACGCCCTATCTCAGGCCTCTTGCGCAGTTCTCCGAGAAAATCATTGCCGACTTTTTCAAATGCCTTAATGTCATCTGTACTTTCTTTCTTCTGCAGCTCAATAGTAAAACCACCTGTACTACCCAGTCCCGGGATCGCCGGCGGTGCTACAGCAAAGGCGTTCACTTCTTTGAAAGCAGAGAGTTTACCCTGTACTTCTTGCAATATCGCATCGAGTTGTTCGGAGTCTTTCTTGCGCTGTTCCCATGGTTTGAAGAGGATGAAGATCGTACCGGCGTTGGATTTATTGGCTTGTGTCACGGCATTGAGTCCGGCGAGTGCGCCTATGTCACGGACTGGTTTGATAGTTTTTAGCGTATCGATCATTCTGTGCAGCAGTTCGATATTGCGCGTAGTGGAGGTACCCTCAGGCATCTCATAGGCTACAAACATATAACCCTGATCTTCGTTAGGAAGAAAACCTGTGGGCTTGTACTTAAAGAGGAAGCCCAGTCCGATGAAGAGGCAAACCATCATCACCAAAACGTATGGGGTGCGTTTGATCCAGATGGATACGCCGCGCCCGTAGGAGTTGGTCACTTTGCCAAACCAGCGATTAAAAGCATTGAAAAATCTGTCGAGTAAACCTTTCGCATCAGGATCATGCTTCTTCAGTAGTATGGTACAAAGTGCAGGAGTAAGAGAGAGAGCCACAAATGCCGAGATCAACACGGAGATCGCTATCGTGATCGCAAATTGCTGATACAACCTACCTACGATACCCGGCACAAAGCCCACCGGTACGAATACTGCTGCGAGGATCAATGCTATCGCGATCACCGGACCTGATATCGAATTCATGGCTTTCACTGTAGCTTCTTTGGGAGAAAGGCCTTCCTCATCTATATAATGCTGCACGGCCTCTACCACTACTATGGCATCATCCACCACGATACCGATCGCGAGGATCATACCGAAGAGCGTCAGCGTGTTGATAGAGAAACCCAGTGGTATGAAAAATGCAAAGGCCCCGATCAATGATACCGGTATCGCGAGTACTGGTATCAGGGTCGCACGCCAGTTCTGAAGGAAGAGGAATACAACGATTACCACCAGAGTGAGTGCCTCGAGGAAAGTGTACAATACCTCCTTAATAGATGCACTGACTACAGTCACAGTCTCATATGGTATGATGTAATCGACATCTTTGGGGAAGGTTTTTTTCATCGAGGCCACGCTGGCTTTCACCGCTTCATATGTTTCCAATGCATTGGCACCTGGTGCAAGGAAGATCAACAGGAATGCCGATGGTTTGCCATTCACAAAAGCCGAGTTGCCGTAGTTAAATTTGCCGAGTTCGAGGCGTGCTACATCTTTCAAATATGTGATAGCGCCTGTCTCTGCATTTGCCCGGACCACGATTTTTTCAAACTCTTCTTTTTTATTCAGCCTGCTATTGGTAAACACTGAGTACTCAAACGCCTGCGCCGATGGCTGTGGCGTACCGCCGATGGAGCCCGCAGCGACCTGCAGGTTCTGCTCCTGCAAAGCGCCGATCACATCATTGACGGTCATATTCATAGAGGACAGCTTTGCTGGGTTTAGCCAGATGCGCATGCCGAAGTCATCAGCGCGGGACTGTATATCGCCTACTCCCTTGACACGCAGGAGGGCGTCCTTCATATAGATATTGGCATAGTTGCCGAGGAAGGTCGGATCGTGCGTTCCATTTGGCGAGACGATACCGATACCCATCATGATACTCGGATTACGCTTTTTGGTCGTGAGGCCGAGGCGCTTGACGCCATCTGGTAGGGCCGGTTCGGCTACGCTCACGCGGTTCTGCACGTCCAGCGTAGCGATGTCGATATTAGTACCTACATCGAATGTAGCATTGATACTCGAGCGTCCATCGCTCGTACTGGTGCTGGAGAGGTATGACATACCCGGCGAACCGTTGACCTGTGTTTCAATAGCAGTCGTAGTGGTCTGCTCCACCGTCTCCGCATCAGCACCAGTGAAAATACCAGAGATAGACACCACCGGCGGTGTGATATCAGGATACTGTGATATCGGAAGGGTCATCATAGAGATCAGGCCTACTGCCACGATCACTATAGAGATGACTATAGATGTGACAGGTCGTTTTATAAATATATCTGCGATCATTTTCTATTTCTTTAAGCGGCAAGTATGAAGCTACACTTTCATGTGCGCTGAATACCGGCTGCGGGTTGATTATTTATTGTTTGTGTCAGGACGTCTGTACATCCTTGTTCTTATTTCTTTTCTGCTTTGGCAGGCTGCACACCGCCGGTCACGATCTTGCTTCCTTCATGCAGTTTCTGTACTCCTTCGGTCACTACCATATCGTGTTCTTTCAGTCCATCCAGTACTATCACATCAGTGCCGATATGTGTGCCGAGTGTGATCTTATGTTGCGATACCACATCGCCATTAGCCGTATAGGCAAAGTACTCACCCAATTGTTCTGTCACGGCTTTATACGGGATCAGGATGACTGGTTTAGGAGAGCTGTTATTGACTCTCATATCGCAGCTCATACCGGCGCGCAGCACTTTATCCCTATTGGGAAATTCAATACGCACCTTCAGCGTACCGGTCTGTGGGTCTACGGCTCTGTCGAGGAAGCTTAGCTTACCGGCAGAAGGATAAACATCCGTCTTATTGAAAACAATAAGGAAAGTGGAATCGCCTTTTTTAGCGCCCTTCTCCAGTTTCGCGAAGCGGTAGATCTCTTTCTGATCTATGGCAAAATCTACTGCCATCGGATCGTCTGTAGAAACTGTATTCAATAGGGTCTGCCCCTGAGTGACTGCCGTACCGACTTTGACCTGCGAGATACCTATAGTACCGTCAAAAGGTGCTGTGATGGTTGCATATTTTACATTGGTCTGTACGCCATTTACTGCTGCTTTGGCTGCGTCGACCTGCTTCTTTGCTGCGTCGAGTGCTGCGTCTGCATAATCTACTTGCTGTTTTGCGATGGCATCGCTTTTAGCCAACTCATGGTAGCGGTCTGCGTCCTTTTGTGCTTTTACGAGATTGGTCTCTTGTACGCCGAGGTTGGCCTTTGCCTGGTCATAGTTGGCAGCGTATAGTTGCGGATCGATGCTGTAGAGCTGCTGGCCTTTAGTGACGTGGTCTCCGTCTTTAAAGAAAATAGCTGTGACAAATCCGCTCACCTGCGCGCGCAGCTCGATCTGATTGAGAGCGACGACGGTACCGGGATATACATCGTTGTATGATGCTTCCTGCAACTTTACCTCCTGTGTAGCCACGGCCACAGCAGCATTAGGGTCCCAGGCGCCTGCTACATTTGCTTTGCCATTGCAGGCGGACAGCATGGACAGGATGAAAGAAAGTATGGCGATCAGCGCGACCGCCTGTAGCATATTATATAGATAGTGTCTCATTGTGTTATTTGTTCTTTAGGGTTAGAATTTTAATTGTCCTGATGCGCGCTGCAGGTCGATCTTTCCGGAGAGGACCTGGTAGAGCGCGTTGTAATAATTGATCTGTGCAGTGCGGAGGTCACTCTCAGCGGTCACGACCTCGAGGTAGGTCTTGACGCCAGAGCGGTATTGGAGGTCTATGGTATTATACACTTGCTGTGCGAGCGTCATGTTTTCTTTCAGCGCTGTATAGTTGGCCAGGCTGCCCATGTAGGCAGCTTCGGCCTGTGCATATTCAGCGTTGATGTTGTTTTGCAGGTCAGTAAGGTCCCAGTCAGTTTTGCGAAGCTGCCACTTGGCCTGGCGAATGCCCATGAGCCGTTTGCCACCGCGCACAAGCGGAAAAGCCAGCGTCACACCCGCATACGAGCTTGGGTAGTTCTTATTGTACAGATCGCCGAAGTTGTTATTCAGGAAGTTCATGTTGTAGTCTGCAAATCCCGCCAGTATAGGGATGAACGAATTCTTCGCATACTGTACGTTAGCTGTTTGCAGCTTTTTCTGCGTCAGCAGCGATTGATATTCGATCCTGTTATTGTAATCCGGAGTCTTGGCTACATCCATGCTTACTTCGCCTTCCATTTTCAGACTATCGTAGGTCACCTGTAGATCAGACTGCATGGGATAACCCATGATCTGCTTGAGCACCTGTAGCCGAGCTTTCAGCGCTTCCTGATTGCTGCGCTGGAGCGCCTTTGCATTATTCAGTGCGATCGTGGCGCGCTGATAATCGGTTTTGTCTACGATGCCATTGTCATAGCGTGCCTTGGCGTCTTTGACACTGCGCTCCAGGCGGATGATGTCTTCGCTATTGACATCTATCTGCTGGCGCGAGAGCAACACACTGTAGAATGCCTTGCTGACCTCAGCCACCGCATTGATCCTGTTATTCTCCGTGATCTGCGCTGACAGGCGGCGTGTATCCTTGGCGGTATGGGCAGCGAGCAGCAGGTCACGGTTCAGGATATTTTGATTGTAAGCAAAGTTGCCGACCGAAGTATTCTGATTTCCCAACTGTATGACCTGTCCTTGAAAAACAGTCGAAGGCAGTTGGGAATTATGCTGCAGGTTATAGTTGAAATCGATCTGCGGATACCAGTCTGCCAGGCGGCTATTGATCTGTGAACGCGTGATCTGCTCGTCGATCACCGACTTTTGCACAGCGGGTTGGTGCCTCAGTGTATACTGGATAATATTCTCCAGCGTGGCGCTTTGTAGTGTACTGTCATTGCTGATCTGCGCCACAGATGGCACCGTGAGCAGCGCAATGCTGAGGAAGGTGAGTAATAGTGGTTTTATGTTCATATTCGGTTAATGGTTAGATAATGAATGACCAATCAGTCATTTTTTTAGGCAAAAAAAATCAATTGATCCCTTTCCAAAAGAAATTGAAACTCTCGTCAGACCACTTCTGGAGGTTCTTGCTATGCGGATGCTCCAGCAAAAACAGGGCTGCCGTGTGAAAGTATCCCCAGATCATCGCAGACAGCAGCTCGACAGAAGATGTAGTGACCTCGCTACTTTCCACTGCTTTCGTTACTACCTCGTTGATCAGTGTCACGCGGTTCATGGCTTTCTCCTTGGTCATCTTAGTGATGGCCGTGGAGGAGCTGAACTGCATCATGAACTTTAGCTTCTGTGAGTTTTTGAGCTTCCACTCGAGGTTTCTGTCCCATATATGCTTGACCTGGGCTTTAAATGTGGTATGCTCCCACACCCCTTCTTCTATATATGAAGCGTATTCGTCTTTGCACTCCAGGTAGAGCTCGTTGACCATTTCCTCCTTATTCTCAAAGTACAGGAATAGCGTTCCGGTCGCTACGCCTGCCTTCTGAGATATGCTGGCAGTACTGGTGTCCTGAAAACATTTCTCACAAAAGAGATCAAGGCATGCATCCATGATGGCCTTGCGTTTCTCTGTATTTTTTTCGATTGGTTTTATTTGTGCCATAAAAAACTGACTAATCAGTCAGCAAAAGTAATAGCATTTCCTGAAAAGCAAGAATTATTTTTAAAAAATGTGTTAAAGGAAAAGTCTGGCATGGCTGAAAGCCACACCAGACTTGAGTTCTAATCCAGATTTATTTCTCTGCACATGACATCTGATCTGAGGACATATTTAGTTCCTTCCAGGATTTCACATCCTTCATGAAGCAATTCATGGAAGAAAATCAAAGCCATACCCGTCTTAGGCGTGATGACCAGATCATCAAAAGCTGTTTCTCCTCCTTTGTACCCT
This sequence comes from Bacteroidota bacterium, assembly GCA_025963485.1. GTDB lineage: Bacteria > Bacteroidota > Bacteroidia > Chitinophagales > LD1 > UBA1941. The sequence goes on from JAOQAO010000017.1 coordinate 10,447, forward strand.
TCATTCAGATACAGCAGGAAAGTGAAGTAGCTGGCTTCTTCCTCATTTCGCTGATAATAGCTATCGCGGTGTTTCCTGAATCGCTCTCCTTGTTCATATTTATAAAACCGGAAGAGTTCATTCAAACCACAAGGGCGCACATTCTCAAACTGGATCGGGAAATTGTCCTTCAACCTTTGCCACAACATATCTGCCAGTTCATAGCTGGTATGGAATACGCGGGTGTTACTCCTGAACTCTGTCATGAGCCTCGTGCCCATTGCAGTATTGATAGTCGCCGGTGAGTACCCAGTCTCGTTACTCATAGTGATCAGCTCCTTGCACTCCTGCTCCGTACAGAAATTATCTATCGTGAATATCTCATTTGTATATTGATGTACTTTCATAGTTTATGTTTTTAAATAATTCTAAGGTCTTGTTTCGGTAAATTATCAAACTAAAAAGCGCACTTTCCCCTCCCACGGTTCTTCCCTCTCCTTTCAGGAGAGGGAAGATGCCGAAGGCAGATGGGTGAGGCGACACTTTTGCTCAAAGTTCTTTTAAGCCGCCAGCACAAAGCCTATTTTCTTTTTGGCTTTGCCAAAGGTTTGCTCTTCCTGATTGTACACTTCGCTCACTGACATCGGCTCCGTGATCACTGTATTTCTGCCGATATGATCAGACAGCTGCTGAGCCTTGCCCACAGACAGTTTGTCAAATTCATACCGCGCTATCAACCGGCCCTTGCGCAATAACGCAGAGTCGATATTCTGCAGCGGTGTATTGAATGAGCATACTACCTGTATGTTCAGGCAGTCAGACAGCAGGCCGTCAGAGAGGTTCAGCAGGTTTGATACTCCGGAACTTTCTCCTTCATTCCTGTCCATGATCACTTTCTCTGCATCTTCTATGACCAGCACTGATTCCTGATTATTCAGCAGTAGCTGCATAAACTCAGGATCGGTAATACGCTGCGCCATATTCGGTGAAACGAAAAGCACCCGCTTGTTAATCTTGCCTATCAGGTACCTGAGATAAGTGGTCTTGCCCGTACCCGGTAGCCCGTGCAGCAATACGATACCCTTATCCTTTTTCTGATTGAGCCGCTTGCGTATCAGTTGATCCACATTGACGAAGTCATCTTCATAGTGCAGCGACAGATCCAGTTTGGTTTTCTTTATCTCCGTTCCTGTCACAGTGAATCCCGACTTGCCCCAGGTGATGAGGTTCATCTCAAACGTCCTTTTCTTTACCGTGTTTTTGAATCGCCTGACCTTGTCTGTCACTTCTTTGACAAACAGTTCGTCATTGTTGGTCGTATAGATAGACACTGATGTATACCCGATCTTGATAATGCGCTCGCTATCCAGGAGGAAGAATGCATTTTCTATCTCTTGTTTTTTATGCGTATCGCAGTAGCTTGATTCGGTCAGTATTTTCCTGATACTTCCAGCATATTCCTGTTTGATAAAATCAAAGGCCTTCAGCTTGTCTATATTATATACCCAGTTTACCGCAGGTATATTCTGAAACAACTTGAAGTAGAACTTGCACGGATCCAGCAACGTACTTTCGTCAAAACAATCTTTTAGATCGAGCTGGCTGAATATTTCTCTGTAATTGTCCATTTCCGTTTTCTTTAAATAAATAATCTAGCGATATGGTAGATCCCAGTGACAAAAATGAAAATGATCAAGGCGAGGATGGCGAAGCAACCTACCTCAAAGATCTTATCATACCATGCTGGTATTCTCACCGGTGCGGGCTTTCTATCGCTGCCATCATAATTAATGATAATGCACTCCGCATCGTTTTCCATAGAGACATCATCATCGTAGATTGCATCTGAACCTTTGGAATTAGTTGCATTCAGGATTTTGATAGCTAATTTTAGTAGGCCACTGGTGTCACCCTTGATGAATAATTCTCCGTTGCGGGTGATCTGCTCTACACCGATAAAACCATTTCCTGTTTTATCCATGCTTTGCAATAAAATGATCGCCTCACTGATCTTATTTTCTTCCATATCACTTATTGTTTGATAATAATTATACCACCTTATTGGCGCAGCAGCTTGCGGCTACCGCGTCGGGTTTAGCGCGAAAGGTGAAACCCATAGACAGTATGTATCCCATCGCTTCGCTCAAAGCTGTATTGGAGCCGAAGCGTGGGTTAGTATTGATATCGGCGTGTACCTCCAGTTCGGTGCCGTATGTGTCAAAGAGATTGCACAAATGATATGCGATCTCGATGGACTTAGCTACCTCATGCAGCATACGTTCTTTCAACGTCATACACTGAGTGCTCCGGTCGGCGCAGATATACATATATCCGCCACGACCCTTGCGCAGGATCACGATCACCGTCGCGAACTCTGTCTCTGTGCCATACACTTGAGAGTCCGTGCCGATGCACACCTTTATCTTATTGCCTAGTTCCTTCTCCAGGATCAGGGCTTTCTCTACTGCCTCCATGATCGGGATCTTGATGGGCGTCCCGTCCAGTTTTCTCCATGGGCCCTGTATTACTGATTTCATTTTATTTCGTGTTTAGGCCCCACCCAACCCTTCCCCAAGGGGAGGGCTATTGCGGACCGTTATTAATAATTACGGCTTTGTATTTAAGTCTTCCCCTTCGGGGAAGATTTAGATGGGGCCGTGTTTTTATCCATCCATCTTCACGATTTTCGGATAGAAGACTCCTTCTACATTCACGAGGCTCGTTTGAGCGCTCATGACTGCGTGGATATCCTTGTATGCGTGCGGCGCCTCGTCGAGGCCTCCACCGAGCAGCTTCACGCCATTTGCTTTCAGCATCTCTTTCATCGCTGATTGAGTGATGCTTTGCATAGCACGGCTTCTGCTCATCTTACGCCCCGCACCGTGTGATGCAGAGTTGATAGATGCAGCTTCACCTTTACCGCTTACGATGAAGCCCGGTGCAGTCATCGACCCTGGGATGATCCCCAGCACTCCTGCGCCTGCAGGTGTCGCACCCTTGCGGTGTACGATCATCTCACGTCCATCCACCATTTCCTTCCACGCAAAGTTGTGGTGGTTCTCCACCATCGCTAGTGGTGCTATGTTCAGCACTTTTGCGAGTTTGCGGTGGATCTCATGGTGGCAGGCAGAGGCATAGTCACCTGCGAGGTTCATCGCCAGCCAGTACTCCATACCCTCCTGGATATCGAGGTTTAGCCATGCCAGGTTTCCCGCTTCTCTCGGCAGCCTTGTTTTTTCCTTAGCTACCTTGGTATAGTGTCCCGCCACCGTCGCACCCAGTCCACGTGAACCAGAGTGGGAGAGGAGCGCTACATATTTACCCGGTGGCACTTTCAGCGCATTGTCAGGATTTGATATTTCTGCCACGCCCCATTCTACGAAGTGGTTGCCTGAGCCGGATGATCCGAGTTGCTTTGCTGCTTTCATCTGCAGGTTTTTGAGCAACGCGATCTCACCAAACTCTTTACGGTCCAATACCTCGTGGTCGCTTATTTCTTTAAACTCACGACCTGTGCCGAAGAGCGTCGCCTCTATCAGTTCTCTCTGATAGAAGTTATGCCTGTTAGTCAGGTCACCTGCAGGTATATCAAATACCGACAGGCACATACGGCATCCGATGTCCACACCTACACCATATGGTATGACCGCGTTCTCCGTAGCCAGTACGCCACCGATCGGCAATCCGTATCCGGAGTGCGCATCCGGCATCAATGCCGCAGCACGTGAGATCGGCAGCCTTGTCGCTACTTTCATCTGATCAAATGCACCCTGCTCGATATGCTCCTGCCCGAATGCGCAGAACTCTATACCTGTTTCGTTCAAAGGTATCTCCGCGCCTTCTGCCACAGGCTTCTCGATCAGGTGATCTGCGATCTGGTTTAGCGGAGCGTCTTCCATATACTCTGCCGGTGATGCCAGTATTTTTTTCAAAATATCCAGTGCATCCTCCAGTGTCGAGTGCTTATAGTTTTTCTCCATCACGCGCATCGCCACTGATATGACAGGCCCTTCAGGGTATCCTATCGCTCTCAGGTCTTTTCCTCTTATTGATAATTTTGCCATTTTCTTTTTCTTGTTTTTATCCCTTTCGGGAAATGTTTTTAAATCTTGTTCTAATCCTCTGTATAGGCAATAATCCTGTTTTCAATTTCCCTTGCCATTTCGATTTCACCAATAAAAAATGCAGCTTCGCATAGCGTATAAAAAGAAATACTTAAGCCTAATTCTAGTCTCCCTTCATTTTTAGGATGGCATACTAATTCATCGGAAAAGAACCCATAGTGTTCATACTTCGAATACAAAGCATACAAATCATAACTTAGAAAGGCGCTATCTTTTGTTCTTTCATGACTATACGCCTCTTCAAACATTTTGCTTGGGCCTGGGAACCTTGCAAGGTCATTCCAGTCTTCCGCCAACCCATACTTATCTGTTAGGTTTTTTATTACTCTATCCCATTTCTCCTTGCTATTGATATCCAATTTTGCCTGAGTCCTTGCATAAGCCATTGTACTTTTTAAATGATCATTTTGCAGGATTGTAAATTCATTTTCTAATTGAGCGCGATATTTAGGAAAATCTATAAGTCCGCTTCTATATTCACTTGTAAGACATTCTCGCCTATAAATCAGATAGGTTAAGATCAAGCTATCAAGTAGATTGTTTCTAAGAAGAATTCCAATACTTAGCTCTAATTCCCTGTTGATATCATACACTGGGAGAATAGCCTTTATCGCCGTAATATTAATTCTAGCTCTATTACAAAATGACATACACGTGTCAAATACAATATTTTGATCCTTTTGGTTTCCGAGAATAACTACTTTCTCTGCATAAGAAATTATCTCAGCGCACATTTCTATTAGTCTAGTTGTTTTCATTTTTCTTGTTTAATAGTTTATTAAACTTTTTCTTTTAAATCATGATAGTAAAAGAGAAAGTATAGCATCATCAAATATTTACCTTTATCATAGAAGCTATGGTTTTCACCATGAGCCATAGTATTTCTCGCAAGCGTTAATCTATCTGCGATTTTGGCCTTGGTGAAACGTTCTTCCGCAATACCTGAATCTTTTAGTCTCCTTTCATTATGCTTGTCAATTTCATTTAGCGACCTCGCGAGATCACACTTTGTTTTCTTTACTCTTTGAATTGCTGAGCCTATATACATTTCCCGGAATGGAGCATTGTAATTGTCATCAAAAAAATCTCTTTTATATGATTCCCATCCTAGCTTTGTCTTTGCATAAAACTCAATCACCCCAAACATGAATGTCGTTGCGATTACTCCATCTGTCATATCATCGACACTCATTATCATTTCAAAAGCTCTCTTAATAGTTGATGTTATCCACGGTTTATTGAAATCTCTTTCAAAGCCAGTATTTGCATTTGTAATAAACCAATCGACATCAGCGGGCCAATAAATTCCTCCTGTGGGTGAAAAGCAGCGGCATATCACAACTTTTGCAAGACGCAACTTTAGATCTAAGTCAGTTTTTTCAAATTCAATGAACGATCCAAGCTGTCTTTCAGCACCTGTTATGAAAAACGGGAACTCTTGAAATTTTAACTCCTTGATCTTTGCCTCGTAATCTTGAATATTCATTTGTCTTTTTCTTTCTAAGTTATAACAATTCATCTTTCGTGAGAGTGGTAAGATTTGAACTTACTATGCCCGCGAGGGCAACGGTTTTACAGACCGTCCCGGTACCCCATCTCCAGAGCACTCTCTTTTTTCTTTTTGGGTGAAGACGGGAATCGAACCCTGTGCTACAGCGTCACAAGCTGCCGTGTTACCAATACACTAGCTTCACCATAGACCTCACCCATCTGCCTTCGGCATCTTCCCTCTCCGAAGGAGAGGGAAGAACCTTCGAGCCAATAAGGCCTGAATTCATTCGTACGCCGGACAGGATTTGAACCTGTATGATCCGCTTAGAAGGCGGAAGTGTTTCCAGTTACACCACCTGCGTATATACACATGCCCTGAGATTCGAACTCAGATCAACGGTTTTGGAGACCGCTATGCTAGCCGTTGCACCAGGCATGTATGTGGACAGAACAGGATTCGAACCTGTATCGCGAGGCGCTTCAAACCTCCGCTCTACCATTGGAGCTACCTGTCCTTATCTGAGCCTCTTTCAGAACTCGAATCTGATTCCTCCCGTTACAAGCGGGACACATCACCATAGATGCTTAAGAGGCGTTCACGTTTTCGATGCGGGAAAAGGATGGATCGAACATCCGGCATTCTGCTTAACAGGCAGACACTCTTCCACTGAGTTATTTTCCCTTCATGCGGTACCAGTGGGATTCGAACCCACACCTTCCTCATAGACAGTGAGGCACACTTGCCGTTATGCTATGGCACCGTTTCGTCGATGTAGCAGGAGTCCCCGCCTGAATGACTGATCCGTATCAGTCGGGCAGGGAACCCGCAGTCTGCGCGTTCGTAGCGCGCCGCTTTTCCAGTTAAGCTATACATCAATGTCTGTTGACCCGGCAGGACTTGAACCTGCGACCCTCCCATTAAAAGTGGGATGCTACCGCCAGCTGAGCTACGAATCAATGAACCCCTCTAAATCTCCCCTAAAGGGGAGACTTTAATAAGAATACATAGTAGACCCGGAGTGATTCGAACACTCACTGAGCAGATTCTAAATCTGCCGCCTCTTCCGTTGGGCTACGAGTCCATGTGTTGCCGGAGCAGGATTCGAACCTGCACAAACCAGAGTCAAAATCTGGTGCCCTACCGGTTAGGCGATCCGGCAATGTATCTTTGATCGATGCATCGCTGTCGCCATTGAGGGCTTGTTGTTTTTCTTGTTTTCATTTTCTGTTTTTCAAATTGTTTTAAAAATGACATTGGGCAAAAGATGGGAAGTGTATGTTGCGAACCCAAATCGAAGTAGCACTCACCTACGGCACCAATGTTTATCTTGTGTATAGAAACTAAAAACGAAAAAGTTCATCGGGCAAAATGCGATAAGAGTACAAGCTGCTCTAACCATCTGAGCTACTCTGGCGTATGTCCAGAGGCGGGACTCGAACCCGCGACCTGCCGATTATGAGTCGAAGTAACCCTTATCTACGGCACCGATATGTACGAAAGGCAGGGCTCGAACCTGCGACGTCACGCTCCCAAAGCGTGGATTCTACCAACTGAAATACTTTCGTATAAAAAATGGGACAAATTTGATGAGCACACTGCAATGTATTAAAGTCCCCTTCAGGGGATTTAGGGGCGACGCAGGAGCACTAACGACTATGTTTCTGATGTTGAAATCACCGCCATAGCACCTGTTACAAAGTAAGAAGGCGAAAAGCTATCAGAGCTTTTGGATTTTCAGTCTGAAGTATCTCTGATATACGGCACTTCTATGTTTTTTGATCAGCCCCGGTGCACTGCGCCACAACTCTTCGTAACAAGGGTGCACCGGAGGGACTGATCTTTTTCTTAATTAGACTTTAGTTGCATTGAGCTGCGTCAGATATTTGGCATCCAGGTCTTCTATGTAGGACAGCGGGCTCACACCCTTGTCGAGGAAATGGATATCGTCATAGCCATTTTCCTTTGTGATGATCGAGTCCTCAGGCCTGATAGCGCCGGTATATTTATCCCCGTAGTCGCCTTCTACTTTTTTAGTAGCGGGATTGACGTCACCCCAATGGGTCATGACGTCTGCCTGTCTCGGCATGATAGGTTCTACGCAATAAGTCCTGCCTGTTTTTGCCGACTTGACATAAAATCTGCCTGTCTCTGCTGCTGACGCATTGTTATAAGTTCTGGTCATAAAACTGTTTTTAAATGGTGAAAAATAGATCGTATCACGTGGGAGGATCGAACTCCCGTTATTGGCTTGAAATGCCAAGGTCCTGGTCCACTAGACGAACGTGACATATAGAAAGGGTAATGAGGCGATAGGGCGAAGGACTGAGCTAATTCCATTTCAGGAATATCAGAGTTGAACTGATGATCTTCCCGATCTGCATCGGGATGCTCTAACGAAGTATCCCTTATCTACGACACCTTTCTGTTTGTTTGAATAAGGCGAAAAGAGTAAGAGGCGACAGGGACTGTTTATTGTGCTAATCCTCCTTGCGGAAGATACCGGACTCGAACCGGTAACCTTTACATGATAAATGTAATGCGCTACCAGAAGTAACCCTCATCTACGACATCTTTTCGTTTTTCTTTCTAAATAATATGATAGAGTAAAATACGGCAAGAGCTTTCCTCTCGCTTAAGCGAAAGGATCAGAGTCGAACTGATTAAACCAGAAGTATCTCTCACCTACGACATCTATCATAAAGAAAGGGACAATCACAAGCGCCATGCCCCGGCAGGATTCGAACCCGCGCCTCAGTTTTCACTGCGCACTGATCCTCTATGCTACGGGGCGGTAACAGCCTGCTACGCCATTTCGTTTTTTATTAAAGCAAGGAGCAAAATGCGAAATGAGTTTTTTAAACGGGGCACGCTAGCCGGGAGTTGAACCCGGAACACCTCGCCGCATTTTCAGCGACCACGTGATTCCTCCCCTTATGGTAGCGAAGTATCTCATCTCTACGGCATCCTCACCATAGGTTGTTTTTAGTTTCTATACAATATGTCAAAGAACATTTCCAATATCCCCTCCGGCATTCCTACCGGAGGGGTTTGTTGTTTCATAGTTCCATCTTTTCGATCTCTGCTACTGCGTTGCTACCGTTTTCGATAGCGGCCAGCACTTCAAAGATCTTGTCGCTCCAACCCGCGATCAGGTAGACATCCTTCCTCCTGATATCAAGAGGAGTTTTGCCATATCCCCCTAGGTCAAAGAGGTACAGCTTTGCATCTGGCGCGATACGTTTGTATTCGTTCCATACTGCAGAGACGGATTGCCTCATCATGTTGGAGACAGCGTTGCTATCCCACATCTGGCAGTCGGTGAACATCATTACTTTGTCCACTTTCACCCTACGGTCGATCAGTTCCTGGATCACTTTGTATCCGTTGGTGGAATATCCCACCTCACCTTCTCTCTTGTAGAACTCGTCCACGTTTGCCAGCACAGATACCTGTGGCATGTTGATCACTTTCCAGCTATCGCCAAACATACCGGTGATGACGTTCTTGCTCCTGTTTTGCAGCAGCATGGCGAGCATCAGGCCGATATCGTAGTTCAGTATCTTGCTCTTGGCAGAGATTGCTTTCTGCATAGAGCTGGATACGTCGCAGGCGATCACGATCCTGGTTTTGGCATCGAAGCTTTTGATGTTGCCCGCAGTATAGAGCACTGCTTTTTCAAGCGCGGTCAATACCCTGGCCACAGCTCCGCTGTTCATGACCTTCAGCTCACGGTAGGCAGCGAGATACCTGAATGGCAGTTGCTTTGCACCTGCTACAGCTTTCTCGTCGGCGATGTAGTCGCATACCTTCTGAAGCGCCTCATCAGAAACTTCCGCTTCGATGATGTTTCTCAGGTTACGCAGCATCGCCATATAGCCCATCTTACCGCTCATGATCAGTTCCTCCCACTTCTCTTTCTTCGCGGTGGCTTTCGCCTCTGCATTTTCGAAAGATCCTTGTCCCACTGCACTCATCTCGGTTTCCCAGGTGTAGGCAGTAGCCAGTTCATCCTTTGCGATCTTATTGAACAAAGCTTGTTGAGCTTCATCCTTCGCCTTTGGGTGAACAAGGAAGAGTGCGTCCTTCAGTTTCACTTCAGCATCGCGGTTGTACTTGCTGAACTGGTATTCATCAAACTTGTTGAATGCTTCTGCCAGTCCTTTTTGTACCTGCTTGCTCAGCTTGTTGAGTTTCTTCAGGTCTTTTCTTCCGTTCGCCAGCTGGTAGTATGCCAGTAGCTCGGTGATCTCATCCGCTCTTTTTACTACTTTGTTCACGGTCTTGCTTACGACTGCGTTACCAGAGTTCAGCTTTGCCATCTCCACGGCCAGTACCAGTGGCACAGAGCGCAGGTACATTTTCTCTCTGGCGTATACAGCCAGCTTACCGCTATAAGTCGCGTCCACTTTGGTCATCAGGCCGCGGATAGTATTCATACGTGCGTCTGCGCCTTCGTAGAATTTATCGTTCAGGGTAGTAGTCACTACCGCAGCGTATAGTTCAGTTTTAGCATCCATAGTGTATGCTTCCGCTTGTTCGTAGTTCACAGTTTTGTTTTTGTTGAACATTTTCAAATTGAATTTCATTTTATATCTCCTTTTGTTTTGGCCTGCAGCCATCACCAGCTTCTGCTGGCGGTGGCATGTAGGTCGGTGTCATTTTTTCTTTTTCATCTTCGGGCCCATATTCCATCCCATCTGCATAGATCACTTCTATTTCCTCCTCGTATGCTGTGGCCTCCTGGCTTTCTGCATACCTGATGAAAGCCCTCGTCAGGCTGATGGCTATGATGACCAGATAGAATACTTCTGCTGCATCCCATCTCATTGTTTTTTGTTTAATTCATTTTCAAATAATCATCTCCAAACTCATGGAGCATCTGCTCCTTTTGTTTCCGGATCGCCCTCATATCGCTGAAGTCAAGCAACCCTGCTATCGTCGTGGCGAGGCTGTGGAGCCATCCTGTCGAGAACTTCAAATGAAGCTCGAACTGCTTTGCTTTGTGTTGTACTGTTATCATTGTTTTGGGTTTTACTATTTTTTTAAAACTTCTACTACCGGAAAACAAAAAGCCCCGTGTGCTTGATGTGCAGACGGGGCTTCGTGTATCGGTTGATATATTCCTACATCAACAATGCTTTCGCCTCGTCTTATTTTTGCCAAAGAGATCCTCATTGCGCTTGCCATTGCCCACTGCCGGCTGCGTATAGCTATAGCTGCCCGTCATCGTGGATGCCGGTGCGCACTGCCTGTGCCAGAGTGATATGTTTGCTATGAGTTTCATCGTTTTGTTTCTCCTTAAACCTCCCGTGCCTGCCACCATTGTTTTGGGGCATGAGCACGGTTGGTTTGTATTTTTAGTTTCCTGTTATTTATTAAAAAAATAAACCCGGCTTTTTGGGCCGGGCTTACTGTTTATCGATTAGTTGTTTAGTTTATATACTAAGAACAATATCTACAATAAGCCCGAAACGCACTGTCTGAGAGGTTTTGACCCTCGAACCGTACTGGTATCTGATATGTGTGTTTCGCTGACATTTGATAATTATTTCCTTTTTGCTGCCACAAAGATACGATGTAATATTTCATAAAACCAAATATTTTATCACAAAATATTTTTATCGTTTCCTGATATGTAGTGATACCAATGCTTTCAATATAAAATTTAGAATCATTCTAAATTCAGTTTTGCATCAGAAGTATAAAGAAGAGGAATGAATAACGCCTGAAATTTAAAAAGCGATGGAAGGAAACAGTCCTTCCATCGCTTTCTACGATCAATGTTGTATCGTTATTTCTTTTGTGATGATGTTAGTGCCTGTCTTTATCTGCACAGTATAAACCGCTGCAGCCCATGCTGACACATCGATTGAGGTGTGCACATCTTTCTCATTTGCGAAAGTGCGGTTTGTGATCGTCCTGCCGAGCATGTCTCGTACTTCTATGCTGAGATCAGATGCAGTTTGCATATCGATAGATATATTCAGTACCGTGCTGGCCGGGTTAGGGTAGATGCTCAGGTTGCTGATGCCGGTAGTTTCTATGATCCCGACATTGTAATCGACGTTAACCTGTGCGGTAGTGTTGCAACCATTGGCATCTGTCACGGTCACTGTGTAGGAACCTGTAGGGAGATTGGTAGCGGTAGCTGCAGTCTGTACCGGAGTAGTATTCCAGCTGTACGTAAGTGTGCCTGTACCGCCGGAAGCTGAAACAGTAGCAGTGCCATCACTTCCTCCATTGTGTGCCAGAGTGCTGCTGGTAGTAGTTTGGATAGCAGATGGCGAGGTAATCGGCAACGTGAGAACTGAAGAGCAATTATTGGCATCGGTAACGGTCACAGTATATGAGCCGGCGTTGGCATTGCTGATAGTATTGGTTTGATTTATCGGGACAGTAGACCAATTGTATGAATAGTTTCCAGCGCCTCCGGAAGAAGTAACTGAAGCTGATCCATTGGTTCCGCCATTGCACAATACATCTGTGATCTGACTTTGGATACTGATAGCAGATGGATCCGTCAATGTCACTATATCCGTGTGAACACAGTTATTGGCATCTGTGATCGTGAGGTGATATGTGCCTGCGGTAACTCCTGTCAAAGAAAGAAGCGATGGGCTCCATTGATAGTTAAGCGTACCAGTACCCCCCTGTGCCTGCAAACCTATCGATCCGGCACCTCCATGGCAAAGTGGATCAGTGGCTGTAAGTGCATCAGTGATAGCTTGCGGTTCGCTGATCACAATGGAATCGATCCTCGAGCAATTATTGCCATCAGTGACATTTACCAGGTATAATCCGGCAGCAAGGTTTGATTGGCTGGCACCAATGAGGCCGCCGGTCCATGAGTAACTGTATGTACCAGGATTAATGCTTGGGATGATAGAAGCAGTACCATTATTGCCTCCGCTGCAGGTGACCGGATTTATGGCATTGGATAATGAAAATGGAGCAGGGCTTATGACGTTGACTCCCTGAGCTGATGTACAGTTATTAGCATCGGTGACAGTGATAGTATAGTTGCCGGCGGAGAGGCCGCTGATAGTAGGTGTAGTGCGACTACCCGGCCATGCGTAGCTGAGAGCACCTGTACCGCCTGACGCCGAAGCTGTCGCTGTACCAGTATTCTGGCCGCATGATGCCGGAGTGCTCGATGTCTGAATGCTGATAGCAGCAGGCTGTGTAACTGTGGTAGATTTTGTCGTGGTACAATTATGCGCGTCAGTCACTGTCACTGTGTAGGTTCCTATGGCGAGATTAGTACGTCCCGGTGTAGTGATGCCACCTCCCCAATTGTAGCTATAGTTGGCGGTGCCGCCGTTTGCTGTGGCTGTGATGGTGCCATTATTGCCCCCGAAGCATGAAACGCCTGTCGTCGTAGATGATGCCACGAGTGCGGAGGTAGGCTGTGTGATCGTCGTGGTTTTGACAGCCGTGCATCCATGAGCATCGGTCACTGTGGTTGTGTAGGTTCCCGCTGCGAGATTGGTGCGCCCTGGTGTCGTGACGCCTCCTCCCCAGTTATAACTGTAGTTGGCAGTACCTCCGGCGCCAGCGACGGTGATCGCTCCGGTCGATCCGCCAAAGCATTGCACATCGGTAGTGGTAGCTGTAGCAGACAGCGCTGAAGAAGGCTGTGTAATGGTCGATGTATTGGTCGTAGTGCAGCCATTGCCATCGGTGATGGTCACTGTGTAGGTACCGGCAGGGAGATTAGTACGTCCGGGTGTGGTGATGCCGCCGCCCCAGTTGTAACCATAGCCGCTGGTGCCTCCGGAGGCGCTGGCGGTGATCGCTCCTGTGGCTCCGCCAAAACAAAGTACGTCAGTCTTGGTAGCGGCAGCTGCAAGTGCGGATGTAGGTTGGCTAATAGTAGCGCTGCTGGTAGCGATACAGCCATGCGCATCTGTGACGGTCACTGTATATGTGCCTGCACTGAGGTTGGTGCGTCCCGGAGTGGTGATGCCTCCCCCCCAATTATAACCATAAGATGTAGTACCGCCGCTGGCGCTCGCTGTGATGGCTCCTGTCGCTCCGCCGAAACAGAGCGCACCGGTAGTCGAAGTGGTCGCTACCAGTGCAGCAGACGGTTGAGTGATGGTATTGGTATTGGTAGTGATACAGCCACGTCCATCTGTGACGGTCACAGTATAGGTACCGGCGGGGAGATTAGTGCGTCCAGGTGTAGTGATGCCACCGCCCCAGTTGTAATTATAGTTGGCCGTGCCTCCTGAGCCACTGACAGTGATCGCTCCTGTAGACCCTCCAAAGCACAGTACATCGGTCTTGGTCGCTGTGGCGGCAAGTGCGGATGTCGGCTGTGTGATGGTAGAGGTGTAGGTCGCAGTACAACCATGAGCATCCGTGACAGTCACAGTATATGAGCCTGCGGCGAGATTGGTGCGTCCCGGTGTGGTGATGCCACCGCCCCAGTTGTAACCATAACCGCTGGTACCTCCGGAGGCACTGGCAGTGATCGTTCCGGTCGTTCCTCCAAAGCAGAGTACGTTTGTCGCAGTAGCAGAGGCAGCAAGGGCAGATGTAGGCTGAGTGATGGTAGAAGTGCTCGCAGCTGTACAGCCATGTGCATCTGTGACAGTCACTGTATAGGTGCCTGCACCGAGATTGGTGCGTCCCGGAGTAGTGACACCACCGCCCCAGTTGTAATTATAGTTGGTCGTGCCACCAGCAGCGCTGGCGGAGATAGCGCCAGTCGATCCACCGAAGCAGAGTACATCGGTCTTAGTGGCCGAGGCCGAAAGCGTAGTAGGTTGTCCGATCACGACAGTGTCCAGTTTGGAACAGCCGCCATTGTCAGTCAGGGTGACATAATATGTGCCTGCCACGACGTTGGATATAGATGCAGTATTCTGGCCGGTATTCCAGTGATAGGTATAAGGGCCTGTACCAGATGTAGGAGTGACCGAAGCACTGCCCGTAGCGGCGCCATTGCAGGAAGCGGCGGCAGAAGTTTTAGTACCGGTGAGGCCACCGCCGATCGTGGCCGTAGCTGTAGCGCGAAGTGATACGCAATCCGGAGCCTCGACCATCCAGTCATAGAAGTAATAATAGTAGCCCGGCTGAACCGGATTACTGATGTTATTGCCTATAATACTAACCATGCCCTGAGAGTCATTGTATGGGTAGGTACCTCCGGCACTATTGCGGAAAAGGTTCATGGAGTCAGCCACACCGAGTTCGTAAATAGTAGTAGTGCTAGGTATGAGCGTGATATTCAGATTGACACGCCCACGTCCTGCTTGTATATAAACACTGCGGCTGGCAATGACGACACCGTTTGTATCACGGTACTGTATAGTGCGGTAGCCTGTGGTAAGTGCGTAAACAAATACTGAAAGAAGTTTTGAAGGCTTATTGACCTTAAAGCGAAGCGCGCGACTGCTATTGCCATTGAAATAAGCACCGGCGCCTATCGTAGAGTCTACAGGTCCTACATGATAAATAGGTTGAGGTACTGCTTCTTCCACATAATAATTCTTAGTAGAACTGATGGATGGCGTATTAAAAGGATTGGCAGATGATAAAGCTACGGAACCGTTGGCACTGTCATACCAGTTCACATTGTTATTGGTGGTAGCTGAAAGTGTGACTGATCCGCTGCCGCAGCGGCTACCATTGACGACTGCAGGGGCAGCGGGTTTATTGACCGTTATCATGTTCGTGATGGTCTTCAGGTTGTTGCCAAAACTATTGGTAGCCTGGAGAGTGACTGTATAAGTGCCGTTGGTATAATATGTATGGAGAGGATTTCTGAGAGTAGAAGTGACCCCATCACCAAAATTCCATAACCATGATGTAGCTCCGCCAGTGGTCATATCTGTGAACTGTACAACACCGGAACAAGTCGTGGTAACGTCAGATTTGAAATTGGCAACAGGAGTGGTGCTCGCTGCTGTACAAGTCCAGTTGATGGCAAAACCAGTGTCGACGACACCGGGATCGGAAACAAACTTGACTGTAATAGATGGCAATGTAGAAGTCACCGATGCCGGCAAAGTATATCCTGTATAAGTGCCAAGAAGTGTACCGGCTACAGTTGTACCATCATAGACATAGAGGTAATCGTAATTTGCTTCTGCGCGGAATTGTGTGAAAGTGAGCCGGACGGTGGAAGCTCCCAGCGGCGATATGGTCACAGTGCTATTGACATTGTTTGAGTACTGGGCATGAGCGCCGCCATTGTCATATATAGTACCCGTGCATGAGGTCTGTACATCTGCGCTGCCACTCGTAGGAAGCACCACGATACAAGGATTGGACGAACTGATATTTACAAGATTTGGTTTGGTCACACTATCTGTGCCGCAGTTGCCAGATGCTACCAGCTTCACCGTATAGACTCCATTTGCAATATAAGTGTGAGAGGGACTCACTGCCGTGCTGGTCTGTCCGTCGCCGAAATACCAGGTATAGGTGCTCATGTTAGAACTCAGATTAGTAAAGTTGACAGTGTATGGAGCCGCGCATGCCACCGTATTTGAGTAAGAAAACTGTGAACTCGCCGCCGCGCTGTATTGGCTTCCTACACCCACGGCATACCATGCATTGGCAGTGCTGATGACCTCCTGAGAGCATGCGCCGAAGATATCTATAGCGGCTTGTATCGCATATGCACGGGCATTGGTGTATTGCGATGTAGATATCAGATAAACAGTTTCCATACGGAAAGCGATCTGGGTAGCTTTTTGACGTCCGATGCCAGTCACGTTATACGCGTTACTATTGTCATTGGTACCTGTGCCACCCATCGAGAGGAGATAATACCAGTAATTTTCTATTCCGCTATTGGTGTGGACACCTCCATTATCCTGTGTGCCGGCGTACCAGTATTGGCCGAGGTAAGTATTGGGCTGCTGATAGGTCTTGGGAGAACTCATAGACCGGAATGGTGCGCCGATATCTTCGCCGACCAGCCAGTTGGCCCTGGTAGAGTCGCCGTAATATTCTACGGCAGTGCCCATGATGTCACTAAAGGCTTCATTCATGGCGCCAGACTCATTTTGATAATTCAGATTCGCAGTAAATTGGGTCAGGCCGTGACTGATCTCATGGCCTGTGATGTCAAGTGAGGTCAGTGGTTGATAACCCGTGGAGCCATCTCCAAAATTCATCTCCGTGCCATCCCAGAATGCGTTGAGGTACGCATTGTCATAATGCACATAAAGTTTGAGCGCGAAACCATTACCATCGATACCATTCCTCCCTTGTTTGTTGAGATAAAAATCCATGGTCATTTCGGCGCCCCAGTGTGCGTCACGTGCATATTGGTCTTTCGCGGTATTTGTGCCACTCCAGGTCGTTGTGGCGTTTGTAAAGTCAGTGGCCGCTGCGTAGCTTGTACCTGTATGCATATTATAAGTGTTGATACCGTTGCCACGGGTTGTTTCGCGCAGGCGGTATGAACCATTGTAGCTGTCTGTGACTATCGCTCTGTTGCCCCTGTATACTGTGGCGGCAGTTGCATTGGTATTGGCCGTTTCTATGCGATTATCCTTGCGGATGATGGCGCCTGTTTGAGCATCTACATAGACATAATCCCTGGACAATGGGACCGTAGCGAATACGTCAAATTTCCATGCGAGGTGAAAAGCCGTGGTGCCGATCTCATTATATCCCTGTACGATGCACAATTGTCCCTTCGGGAAAAAAGTGCTATTCACACCTCCATCATTATTTTTAGCATCCTGCCATCTGTAGGTAGTAGCATTTATATTTGTGAGAGCGGCGTGGAGGGCAGAAGATTCTGAAAGGGATGGCGTAGCCGGAGCGTTGACAGTTTTAGGGACATAACCATTATACTTTACGACCTTGCCGTTCAGCACATGCAGTACGAATATACCTTCATTGACGAGTACGCCATTCACAGTCAGCTGATAGCGGCTATTCTCCCATCCTAGTTTGTCTTTCTCTGTCCGTATGAGTGCTGCGCCGTACGAAGCAGGCAACTGGAAGCACTTCTTTAATATCGGGAAAAAGTTCAACTCATCGACCTGAGCATCCTGACGAAACTCTACGAATTCCGGGATGTTATTGTCATTAGTGATCCATACCTCAGAAGCATAGCTGAATACTTTTGCTGCATCGGCACCCTTGAGTGATCTGACCTCGGGTTGTTCTTTAGCTGCAAAGATGGTAGTCGATAATAATAGAATGGAACAGAGAGTAATGATGTTCTTCATTGTTGTACTTGTTTCTTTTGGGGTTTTCGTTACTGTCTACGAAAAATGATATCAATTCATATCGCATTTATCGGCAAATGAATTGTATAAAACATTAGTTCGAAAGGCGGTATCCTCCAAACTTAATAATATGTTTCCACATATAAAAAATTGAATTGTTAAGAGAATGGAGCGTCTCTGATGGATGGTATAGTCTGCGACCTGTACCAATGTATAAAATTGATTTCCAGTCTATTGGAAAAGGAAGGTGATATCCTCCTCGGATAGCTGTTTGACGAAGCCGTCTTCCTCACTAACCAATTCCTCCGAGAGTTGTTTTTTGCGCTGCTGGAGCTCTATGATACGCTCTTCTATAGTATCGCGGCAGATCAGCTTGTAGGCAAAGATATTTTTGGTCTGGCCGATGCGGTGCGTGCGATCTATGGCTTGCTGCTCCACGGCGTTATTCCACCAGGGGTCCATGAGGAATACGTATTCGGCAGCTGTGAGATTGAGACCTGCATTGCCGGCTTTAAGACTGATCAGAAATACCTTCTCCGGTGCTTCTTCATCCTGAAATCTGGCGACCATTTCTGCTCTCTGGGCGAGAGGGGTGCTGCCGTCAAAATGGAGATAAGGGATCTGTTGTGCTTCACATTCTTTAGCGACCATACCGAGCATGCCGAGATACTGGGAGAATACCAGGGATTTGCTGCCTTGTACATTATTTTTCAGCTCCTGCATGAGCATTTCGAGCTTGATGGATTCTGTAGTAGTGATCTCTTCATCTTTCAGCAATGACGGAGCGCAGCAGATCTGCCGCAGCTTCATGATGCCCTGCAGAATGGAGAATTTAGCTTTGCTAAATCCTTCTCTTTCGATATTAAGGAATACACTGGATTTGATCTGGTTTTTGATCGTTTCATATGCTTCGCGCTGTGCATCATCCATCTGACACCAGAGTATCGTTTCTGTCTTGTCCGGCAGGTCGGCAGCAACCTGTTTTTTAGTCCTTCGCAGGACGAATGGTGCTGTCACCTTTTGTAGTGCATTTGTTTTCTCTACGCTCATATCGCGGTCGATAGGGATGGCATATTCCCTTTTGAAAAA
>JAOQAO010000024.1 GCA_025963485.1 Bacteroidota bacterium
CTCATTATTGACAGCGTTGTAATCACCGGTGAAGAATCGGATAGACTTGATGTCAAAGTAAGGGTTGCTATTCAGCGTGACGAGGCCGGCATCTTCTACGAAGAAGGTTTTGGTGCCAACAAGTTCCTCATCGATATATGCCTCCCAGCTATATTCGCCCTCGGCCCAGAATGAACCGGGTGTAGCAGTGCCCCAGCCTTTATTGACATAAACTACATTCTCATCGAGGCGTATTTTGCGTTTTTCTTCCTGATTGGATATTTCCTTTTTATCACCGACAGCAGAGTGGGCGAAAGCTTTGATGCGGATCGTGGCGTCCCAATCTGATTCATCAAAGAGTTTATTGTAAAAGGCAAGCTCGGCAGATACGTATGTCAGTTCACTTTTGTCATATACCGTGCGGTACTCGCGCGTACGGTTTGCGAGCCACTCATCCGAGGCAAATATCTTGAGCGTTTTAAATTTATAATTCTTCATGTTACCTCGTTTTCTATTAAGACATCGAACTTCCTGTCATCGTTGCAATAAGATATACGAAACCCCTGGTTAACGGGTTTATTTTAGTATTATTAAGGAAGATGACACTAAAATGACATCATTATGCGAAATTTCAGAATAGAGATATTAACAGAGGCCCCTGCTTTGTTTGTAAAGTGTCATATTGCGCAAGACCTGTATTAAATCATGGTTTATTTTCCAATCTTTGCGCCTACGGCAGGTTTTGGGTTTTGCCGTGATAATATATGAAACGAATACCTTTTATACTTATTGCAATAACCGCCCTGGCGGCCATCATTGTCATGTCTTCTTTCAAAGACCCGGTAAAACGCTACCTGGTAAAGGAGGAGAGTTTTGTGAACAAGGGCAAGGTCACCGCTACGATCAGGTATACCTATGACCAGCAGGGAAGGCTATTGACCACAGCGGATGATACTTTCGTGATGAAACTGGTCTATAGGGGCGATACTGTTTATCAATCGGGAAGATACAGAGGTACGGGATACATCTCTACTGTATTCAGGTTGGGGCCGGAAAAGGTAGTCGTCTCTGATAATACGGGCAAGTTATTTATGTATAATACTGATGGGTTCATGACGGCTGTTATTTATGCCAATGGTAATTTCCAGTCCAATACGATCGAAGATGGCAATATGACCTATAGCTCTACTGTGATGAGCAACCGCAGAAATTCTACGCACTGCGTATTCTATCCTGATCTTGACCTAAGGAATCTGGGACAGGAGATATTCGGACGGCGCGATATGCATTTGATCAAAACACTGATCAGTTCGGACGGTGTCAACAACGATACTATGCGGTACACGCACATGCTGGACGAGAAGGGCAGAGTCATATCCGAGACATATACCGGCCCGGGCCCATCGGATACGACGACTATCGTCTGCAAATATTATTGAGCAGCGAGATTCCGGTTTGTAAAATTCCGCGAAATATTACATTTGCTTTATGATCGTAGTGACAGGCGCAGCTGGTTTTATAGCAGGAGACCTCATCCGGGCATTGCTCCGTGATGGTATTACAGACCTCTTATTAGTAGATCGTTTTCCCACAGATAGTTATTCTACCAAATATAGCAATGTGCTCGATTTTGAGCATCTGGAGAAAATGGACAGGGATGCTTTTCCGGATTGGTTCACAGACCATGCAGAGGACGTATCTTTTGTTTTTCACCTCGGTGCGAGGACAGATACAAGTGAGTTTGATTTCCGGGTACTGGACTCATTAAATCTATCGTACTCTAAAGTGCTCTGGGAGATATGTACAGTCAATCAAATACCGATGGTCTATGCGTCCTCAGCTGCTACTTATGGTATGGGCGAATATGGATTTGACGACGATGAAGGCCTCGTACCTGTGCTCAAGCCACTCAATCCATATGGCCTGTCCAAGCAGCTATTTGATATGCATGTGCTGAAGCAAAAAGAGCATCCGCCGTTCTGGGCAGGATTGAAATTTTTTAACGTCTATGGCCCCGGCGAGTCGCATAAAGGACGCATGGCCTCTGTAATGCATCATGCTTTTCATCAGATCAAACAAACAGGTACGCTGAAATTATTTCAATCGCATGATCCGAACTACAAAGACGGAGAGCAATTGCGTGATTTCATATATGTAGGTGATGTCGTGGACATCTGTCTTTTCTTCTACCGCGAGCGCCCCTCAGATGGTATCTACAATGTGGGTACCGGTAAGGCCAATACATTCAACGAGCTGGCGGCAAGTGTTTTTGCAGCGATGGATACGCCCGTGTCGGTCGAGTATATACCTATACCTACTGATATCAGGGATAAATACCAGTATTTCACAGAGGCGAAAATAGAGAAGCTGCGCTTTGCGGGATATAAAACTCCTTTCACATCTATACAGGAAGGCGCTGGAAAATATATCGGCTACCTGTCCGAGGTTTCATAAGCTTTCGCCTATACTGCTTCTACTTACAGCCTGATTTGCTTAACTTACGTCTTTACGAATAAATGGAGCCCTGTATCGGGCAGTAAATTTATTGCTCCCGGGGCAACAAAGATGAGGATCGTTTTAGCCTTTGTATTTTGTATGTGTTTTGGCAGTTCCTTTTGCCAGGATACAGTGCGTGTGCACTCGAGAAAGTCAGTAACCTTTGATGAGCTCAAGCGCAATCCTAAGGTCAAAAAGGCGATCAAGATTTTGTCCTTCCTCAACTACTGCGATATACGCATAGACCGGCCAATAGAGGATGCAAAAACGTTTGAGTGCTATAAGGGTAAGCGAATCAGGCGGCTCGAGGTAGAGGTCGTCTATCCCTATGGCGTCAGTCTCGATTCGCCTTACTACTATCATCCGACCAAACTACAGGCGGGAGCAAATAAGATACAGTTCAGCACAAGGGACCAGGTGATCAAGAATGAAGTGCTATTCAAAGAAGGAGATGCGGTGGACCCGCAGTTATTTGCCGATACCGAGCGAAACCTTTGGGAGAAGAATATCTATAAAGACATACGGTTTGTCATCGAAGAGATAGGTGATGATATGGTGGATGTCACGATCTTTGTCCGTGACCGGTGGAATATTGGTTTCATCACCTCGGCGGGGTATAACTATGTGCAGGTGGGGTTGCAATTCAATAACCTCTTTGGCCTCTCGCAGATCGTGCAGGCTGATGCGACCTTTTATTTCCGGACCTTTGCGGCTTATCATGTGCACTGGGGCTATACGTATACCAATATCCGCAGATCGTTTGTCAATATAGGTTTCGACGGTTCTTATGATATATTGAACCAGACCGGCTCAGTCAATGTGAACCGGAACTTCTTCTCCTCCAAGGCCCAATGGGCGGGGCGCGCGACCTTCAATATCAGGCGCAACAATCTTGTGTTGCCGGGGGAACAGTTCAACTACTATAATGCCTGGGTCAGCACGGTCTCAGAGGACTTTTGGCTGGCAAAGGCCTTTAAACTCAATGGTAAGCTGGGTGAGCAATTTCCGCTCACGCGTGTCGTCGTATCCTCACGTATGCAGCGTACCGATTATATGAGCCGGCCATATACATTGGGTCCACGGCATATTATCAATTTCGTAGACCAGAATAATATACTTGGTGCGGTGGGTATAGCTCAGTGGGACTACTATGTGGATCATGATGTATATAGCCTGGACAAGTCGGAATATTTCACCAAAGGTGTGAGCGCGGCGCTGATAGGTGGATTTCAAAACGACGAAATACTGCAACGGCGGACTTATCTGGCGGCGGCGCTGCAGTACGGTATATCCTTCGTCAATGCGGGATACCTCCTGAGCTTTGTCAAAGCCGGAGCATTTGTAAATCCACATACACTGGACCAGGGGCTGATAGATTGGGAAAATACATTCTATACCATACCGGTCAAAATGCACAAATGGAGCTGGCGCAGCTTTATCACGACCAATATGAAACTGGGATTCAGCAGGCCGCTGGGTAGCGAACTGGTGATCAATAACTCCAACGGGCTCCGTGGACTAAACTCCCTGTACCTGCGCGGTATCAGGACTTATGGATTGAGTTATGAATCTGATTTCTACTATAGCAAACCTATATTGGGATTTTCTTCGAGCTATTTCGTGTTTGCAGATCTGTCACTGCTCCAGCCGCTTCCTGGGTACAGTGAATTTCAATCAGGGGTAGGAGTGGGCTTTCGCCTGAGGAACCTGGGCATCGGACTTGGGTTCCTTGAAGTGACCTTTGCCTATTATCCTAACCTGCAGGTGCCGGACCAGAGGCAGTTTAGCCTGATGGGAAATGTGATCAGCAACCGGACACCGGTCAAAAAGGACCTGTTTGGGCCGGATATCCTCAATGTAGATTAGGGTACGTCTTATTCAGAATATAGTATTCCAACATCTAAAAGAGGCCATTAGTGATTCTACGTAACCCCCAAACCCCTTCAGGGGCTTTAATACATTGCGAATAACTCGTAAGAGGGACTGGTCCGGTTTCTCTAAGGTAATGCGCGAATGGTAAATTCTGCTAAATGCTATTTCGTGACATTATTATGACAATTGAGCATCGTCGCTTTCTTTTATTTGCGGTCATATTTAAGGGGATGAAAAAGATACTATTATTAGCACTTTGTGCGCTTTCTTTTGGGCTTATTTTTGGACAAGATAGCAGCGAGTCGAGGCATTTGAAAAATATCAAGCAGCTGAGTTTCGGTGGGGATAATGCGGAAGCATATTTCAGTTTTGACGATAAGAACCTGAGCTGTCAGGTGACTAATCCAGTATGGGGATTGCAGTGCGATCAAATATTCAATTTTGATATCGCGAAAGCGGCAAAGGATACTACCTACCGTCCACCGATGGTGAGCACTGGCAAGGGGCGTACGACCTGCTCATTTTTCCTGCCGGATGGCAAGCATATTCTCTATGCATCGACGCATCTGGGTGCTGATACCTGCCCACCCAAGCCAGCTCCGCGTGCAGATCATAAATACCTGTGGCCGGTGTATGCAGACTTTGACATATTCGTAGCTGACCTCAGTGGCAAGATCACTAAGCAACTGACCAATACCAAAGGATACGATGCTGAGGCAACGATCTCGCCTGATGGCAAGAAGATCGTTTTCACTTCTATCCGCAGTGGGGACCTCGAGGTGTACACGATGAATATCGATGGTACTGATGTCAAGCAGATCACGAATGAGCTGGGATATGATGGCGGCGCGTTTTTTTCGCCGGATTCCAAAAAGCTCGTTTTCCGTGCATCGCGCCCGAAGACACCGGAGGATGTGAAGGAGTATAAAGACTTTTTGGCACAAGGCCTCGTGGCCCCGACCAATATGGAAATATACACCTGCAATGTAGACGGCTCTGATATGAAGCAGGTCACACACCTGGGTAAAGCCAACTGGGCGCCATATTTCACGCCGAATGGGAAGAAGATCATCTTCTCATCCAATCATGCTTCGAAGAAAGGATATGACTTTCACCTCTACACGGTCAATCTGGATGGCACAGGGCTGGAGAAGATCACGACAGAGAGTTATTTTAATGCCTTCGCTATGTTCTCGCATGACGGCAAGAAAATGATCTGGTCGTCTAACAGGGACAATCATGGGACGCATGATACGAATTTGTTTATAGCAGATTGGAAAGAGTAAATTGCAGTGCACAATATTAACCGCTAAGAACGCAAAGGACGCGGAGATAATTTAGAAAGTAAAGAAATGAGATCACTGATATTGTTTTTGATAGTAATGATAGCCGCTAAAATGGCATGTGCGCAAAAGGCGGATGTGGCGAACATCAAAACACACATATACTATCTGGCGTCTGATAAGCTGGGTGGCAGGTCGCCGGGTACGAAAGGGGAGAAGCTGGCGCAGAAGTATATCATGGCAGAGTTTAAAAAGTATGGTTTGCAGCCAAAGGGGGAGAAAGGGTATCTGCAGCCCTTTACCTATCATGTGTCTAAGAATCCGCATGATACTGTGGAAACTAAAGAAGGAACGGAATATAAAGGCTCGAACATCATCGGATATCTCGATAACGGGCAGCCATATACGATCATCATAGGGGCTCACTATGACCACCTCGGCGACGGTACACGTGGCAATTCGCTCGATGCAAACCCTAAGGGCAAGATACATCATGGTGCAGATGACAATGCATCAGGTGTCGCGGGTGTGCTGGAATTGGCGCGGATGTTTAGCTCCAATGGAGTGAAGGAGAAATACAATATCGTCTTTATGTGCTACTCGGCAGAGGAAGCGGGGTTGATAGGGTCTAAGTATTATACCAACCACCCGACGCTGCCGCTGGAGAAAGTGAACTGCATGGTGAATATGGATATGATAGGCAGGCTCAATGACTCTACGAAGAAAGTGATCGTATACGGTACCGGCACGAGCAATGTATGGGAGCCGCTGCTGAAAAATACAAAGTCAGACCTTACGATGAAATTTGACTCGGCGGGAGTGGGGCCATCGGACCAGACGTCTTTTTACCTGAAAGATATTCCGGTGATATTCTTTTTCACCGGCCAGCATAGTGACTATCACAAGCCTACAGATGTAGCCGAAAAGATCAACTATCCCGGAGAGAAAATGGTGATCGACCTAATAGCCCAGATCGTCGATTCACTCCAAAACTATCCGAAGATCAATTTTCAAAAGACGGCTACGAAGGAGTCGAAGTCTAATAGCTTTAAAGTAACGCTGGGCATCATGCCGGACTATAGTTATGATAAAGAGGGAGTGCGTGTAGACGGCGTGTCTGACAATAAACCGGCACAAAAGGCCGGCCTCAAAGCAGATGATGTGATCATCCAGCTGGGCGAGTATCCCGTCAAGGATATCTATGGCTATATGGATGCGCTGAATAAATTCAAGAAGGGCGATACTACCAAAGTCACGATCAAGCGCGGTGGAGAAAAGAAAGAGTTTAGCGTGATGTTTTAGTCCTATAGACAAAAGATTTCTCTGTATTTTAGTTTAGTGAAACTATCAGAAACAGCACAAAAATATCTTCGCTCACAGAAACGCCTTGCGCCGTACTATGCTGACGATGCTTCTACGATTCAATATTTTTCCGACAATGGCTTGGACATATATCCGAGGCTGTTAGAAATTCAAATAAAATATGCTGGATACCAACTCTCACGTTATGAAGATCCGCGGCAATCTTTTATCATCTACATCTTTTTGCAAAAGGATATTTTGCATCGCGGATCCATAGTGCCGGACACCACAGATCCTTATTTATTGTTTTATTTTGGTCAACATGATAGCGCTCCGGATCCTTTTAGCATCAATACCGATGGAGCTATTTGCATGGTATATGATGAGAAAAATCCAAGGATCATATACTCTTCAGTGGAAAAACTCATAGAAGATTATGCGATCCATGATATAATAGCCAGATCGGGTATTACAGAGCACGGCTGCTATACCTATGATGTGCTGGATGAGGCCAATACGATCCAATACCTTTCAGAAAGATTTCAAACAAAGGATGTGAGCGATCAACTTGGGACCTGGATGTATGATGAGGATTCAGTTATCAATATCGCACCATGGTGGAGTGGAAGTGGGGATTTCATAAGGATCTATGGCAATTTGACCGAAAAAACGGATAGGGTACTAAATGAATTGGCCGGCCTCGGATATATAAAAAAGTGATCCGGTTATTTCCTCGGGACCCAATTCACTTCTTCTGCGCCGAGGTCTTTAGCCATTTTGCGCGACAGCGTGAATAGATAATCAGATAGGCGATTGAGATATTTTATCACCAGCGGGTGAACTTCATTGTCTTTGTGGAGGGCTACTGCGAGGCGCTCTGCCCTGCGGCAGACGGTACGCGCTATATGGCAATACGACACATGTGTATGTCCACCGGGTAGTATGAAGTGGCGAAGCGGTTCGAGTTGTTTATCCATTTCGTCGATGGCTTTTTCGAGTTGCAGTACATCTTCCTCCAGGAGATCGGGTGTTTTGAGTTTATGATTGTCAGGGTCAGCTGCGAGTGATGCACCGATGGTGAACAGGCGGTCCTGTATGGTTTTGAGCAGTGCTCTCGCTGCCAGATCCCTGTTGACATCGCGGAGGAGGCCGATCCATGAGTTGAGTTCGTCGGTAGTGCCGTATGTCTCGATGCGGAGGTCAGACTTTAATACGCGCCTGCCGCCAAATAAGGATGTCTCACCTACGTCGCCTGTCTTAGTATAGATTTTCATACGGGGATTTGAAAGTTTGAAGATGTGCTGATTTGAAAATTAATACAATTAATCAGCAGGACAAATCTTAGTTTACAAATCCTCTAACTGGCTCATTCGCCTTGTCATACTCTATAAGTCCATCGCGGAGGCCCATGATGCGGCGGGCGTGTTTGGCTATGTCTTCTTCGTGTGTGACGAGGATCACAGTATTTCCCTTTGAGTGTATGTCCTGGAATAGGCCCATGATCTCGTAGGAGGTCTTGGTATCAAGATTACCTGTAGGTTCATCGGCGAGGATGATGGATGGTGTATTGACCAGTGCCCGGGCGATGGCTACCCGCTGGCGCTGCCCGCCGGAGAGTTCATTGGGTTTGTGGTCCATACGATCTTTGAGGCCGACCTGCTCCATGACATATTCCGCCCGCTCCTTGCGCTGGGCGCTATTCATACCAGCGTATACCAGCGGAAGTGCGACATTCTCCAATGAACTAAGTCTGGGTAAAAGATTAAAAGTCTGGAATACAAATCCTATTTCCTTATTGCGCACGTGAGCGAGTTCATCATCACTCATTTTAGCTACTTCCGTATTATTGAGCAGGTATGAGCCGGATGATGGAGTGTCCAGGCATCCCAGGATATTCATCAGGGTCGATTTGCCAGAACCAGAAGGGCCCATGAGCGCCACGTATTCATTCTTATTTATGGTAAGGCTGACATCATTGAGCGCATTGATGATCTGGGTGCCCAGTTCAAAGGTCTTGCGCAGATGGGATATTTGGATGACTTCGTTCATGGTGTTTCGTTAATACAAGTATCACAGAGGACACGGAGATTTTATGAAATACAAGAGAGCCCACAGAGGAATACAAAATTATTTCTTGATGACTTTTGGTACTTTGAAGAAGTCTGAGTCATGCTGCGGAGCATTGAGCAGGGCATCTGCTTTGGATACCTGGCCTTTGACCTCATCGACGCGAAGGACATTGGTTTCGTCAGACATATAGATGAGCGGTTCGACCCCATCGACATTGAGTTCGTTGAGCTTATCCATCATGTCAAATATCTTCTGGAGGTCCTGCTTCATCGTTTCCTTAGACGATTCATCAAACTCCAGCTTGGACAATTCGGCCAGGCGATCTACGAGTATATTATCTATCTTCATTTTTCTGTCTATTCTTTTAACTTCGCAAAATTAAAATTTCTAACGTCATATATGCGTGAAATAGCGGTAAGCGGTGTAAGGCCCACGGGCAAACAACATTTGGGCAACTATCTGGGTGCTGTGGTGAACTTTGTGCGTATGCAGGAAGAATATAACGGCTATTTCTTTATCGCCGACCTGCACTCACTTACGACTCACCCGCGTGCGGCCGACTTGCAGGCCAATGTGCGCCAGACGCTCATCGAGTACCTGGCTTGCGGGCTCGATCCGGATAAATGTACGCTTTTCGTACAAAGCCATCTGCCGCAAATATCAGAGCTGTACCTCGTGTTTAATATGCTCGCCTATCTGGGCGAACTGGAGAAGGTACCAACTTTCAAGGATAAAGTGCGCTCGCAGCCTGAGAATGTCAATGCAGGATTGCTGACCTATCCTGTGCTGATGGCCGTGGATATTCTCATGCACCATGCGATGAAGGTGCCAGTAGGCAAGGATCAGATGCAGCATATAGAGATGACGAGGAACTTTGGCAATAGGTTTAACCACGTATATGGCGTGGAGTACTTCAAAGAGCCGGTGGGTTTCACCTATGGTGATAAGCCGCTGTCTGTGCCGAGCCTTGACGGGGAGGGCAAGATGAGCAAATCTAAAGGCGAAAACACCGTGATCTAT
Source organism: Bacteroidota bacterium (assembly GCA_025963485.1). Lineage (GTDB taxonomy): Bacteria > Bacteroidota > Bacteroidia > Chitinophagales > LD1 > UBA1941. The sequence continues at coordinate 10,023 of JAOQAO010000024.1, forward strand.
CTCGCAGATGAGCCGGAGGTGATCCGCAAGAAGATCATGCGGGCTAAGACAGATAGTGGGCCTCAAAGTATATTCCCACCTACCGATGTCAGATACTTCATGACAAAGGCAATGGAAGAGACAGGCGCCATAAAAAGGAATGAAAATGCAAAATCCGAATCTGTTCAAAATCTTTTTGATCTTATGGGATTAGTATCTAAACCAGAAAAGATAGGTTTTTTTAATGAACAGTATGATAGACACGCTATTCGCTATGGAGAAATGAAGAAAGAACTGGCAGAGGATATGGTCAACTACCTGACCCCGATACGCGAGCGTATCAAGGAGATCAGTGCCGATCAGGCCTACCTGGCCAGGGTAATGAACGAAGGCGGGGAGAAGGCCAGAACCAGTGCGGGCAAGACGATGTCTGAGGTCCGAGAAATAATTGGCCTGAAAAGTAGCTGAGAATTGAAGAATTGATATATTTAGACCGAAGAAACCCTTTTAACCAAGATACCTCAGCCCTGTGGCTGCCCAAGGTGCAAGAACTCAGATATGGCAAAGACGACAAAGAAACCTGCAAAGGCTGTAAAGCCTGCGGCTAAAGCACCGCTACCAAAGAAACCAGTGAAGAAGAGCGCACCTGTCAAACAAGCTGCAAAGCCTGTAGCAAAAGCCAGCGCACCCGTGAAGAAAGAAAAAGCTGCTCCTGTCGTAGCTGTGAAAGCTGCCGGACCGAAACTGTCGCCGCCACTGCCTAAAGGACAGATCAAGCATATAGCGATAGCCGGTAATATCGGCGCGGGAAAATCCACGCTGACCGCCCTGCTGTCAAAACATTTTGGATGGACGCCAAACTATGAGGATGTGGAGAATAACCCATATCTCAACGATTTCTATGAGGATATGCCGAGGTGGTCATTCAACCTTCAAGTGTTCTTCCTCAATTCTCGATTCCGCCAGATCATAGATATACAGAAAGGAACAGATGTGATCATACAAGACCGTACCATACATGAAGATGCGTGCATCTTTGCACCGAACCTCCATGCGATGGGGCTGATGAGCACCCGTGACTTTGAGAACTATACACGCCTCTATGAGACGATCTCATCGCTCATCCGTCCACCCGACCTGCTCATATATCTCAAGGCATCAGTACCTACACTGGTGAACCAGATACAAAAGCGCGGCCGTGAGTACGAAGACAATCTCCGTCTCGACTACCTTAAGCGCCTGAACGAGTTCTACGAAAAGTGGATCAATACCTATCAGGGCCGACTGCTCGTGATCGACGTAGACCAGACCAATTTCGCCGAAGAAGAGGAAGCTCTGGCAGAAGTGGTGAATAAGGTCAGCGGGGAGCTGTACGGGTTATTCTGATTTAATTGACGGCTTAATACAGGCCTCATGAAGATTTATCGTTGCATCTTCCTTTTTATCTCTTTTCTGATGGGTTGTCATAGCTATGCGGCGAGTAACCCCAAAGTGACACGCGCGGAATGCTACCTGGTTATCAACTGTTTTTCCAAGACGGTAATAAATGACAGCTTCTATCTGAGCTCAAAACCCAATTTCAAAGGGCCGGCTCCGAATAGTCAAATGGGTTCCGCTGATTCATTATTTTCTAAAGAGGATATAAGATACATGTTGGGTCAAATGAAGCACCTGCCTGTTAAAAAGTGGAATGGAAGAAAAATGGTCGCGGGCACTATTATTCCGGAAAGAAAGCTTCCCGATATATATGCTACCAGGCAATCCAGGGGGTGGATAGGTTTTTATGAAAGATATGGAAGACATAGTTATTACGAGTTTTCAGTCCCTCTATTCTCCGAAGATAAGACCAAATGCATCATTTCTGTTTCCCGGTTATGCGGCGGATTGTGCGGGTCCAGCTTCATCTTTATCATGGAGAAAAAAGGAGATGGATGGGTCGTACGCGATCATTATATGACCGGGATAAACTAATGGAACGAAAGGCATGGCTTTTGCACCTCTCCTGCTATGCCAATAAGTATCCTATTTATCTCCATCATGTGCATGATCATGCAGCACGGCTCTACCGGTCAGGTACAGGTCATGGATATCGACCTGGATAGCTATCAATATCCTTATCCCGTTCATTTTCTGCAGTTATCCATACAGAAGGGTACCTATAAAATGGCCTACATGGACGTCCAGCCGCAGCACCCCAATGGGGAAAGTATTGTACTGTTGCATGGGAAGAATTTCAATGGAGCCTACTGGGGAGAAACGGCAAAGACGCTATCTGAAAAGGGCTACCGGGTCATCATACCCGACCAGATAGGTTTCGGCAAATCATCCAAGCCGGAGCATTTTCAATATTCATTTGAGCAGCTGGCAAAAAATACAAAATCACTACTCGACACGCTGGGCATAAAGAAAACGATCATCCTCGGACACTCTATGGGAGGAATGCTGGCGACGCGCTTTACACTGATGTACCCGGAGATGACGGCAAAACTTATACTCGCTGATCCGATAGGGCTGGAGGATTATGGCGCTATGGTACCCTATCAGGGAGTCGATGCGCGCTATAAGGCTGAATTGACTCAAACCTATGACAAGCTCAAAGAGTATGAACTCAAGTCATACTATCACAATGAATGGAAGCCGGATTATGACGAATGGCTGAACGTATATGCCGGATGGATAGTGAATAAGGATTATGCCCGCATAGCATGGAATGCAGCCCTGACTTACGATATGATCATGACGCAGCCAGTGTGCCATGAATTTGGCAATATAAAGGTACCTACGCTACTGATCATCGGCCAGAGTGACAGCGCGGCTGTGGGCAAAGAATACGCATCAGAGCAAGTGAAAAAGGCGATGGGTAACTATCCTAAACTCGGCAAGGAAACTCATGCGAAGATACGGAATAGCCAGCTGGTGGAGCTGGCTGGAGTGGGGCACCTGCCGCATGTGGAAGCTTTTGATAAATTTATAAAAGCGGTGGAGGAGTTTTTGAAGAAGTAGATTTTGTCTTTGAAAGCTTAAGCGCGCTATCTTGGTAATAATATGGAGGGCATAACGTACGAACCAATCAAAGAAAATGAAGGGATAGGTTTCTCCTATACTGTGACTGAAGAACAGGTGCGCAGGCACCAATCGCTCAGTCCTGAGGAGATATTCGATTGGATACAGCAGACAGCGACCTTCATATATGAACTGCAAACACCCGAAGAACGGGAGCATAAATATATCTTCAAACCTAACAAACGGATTCCGCTTGAGTTTCTTCGAAAGGATATCTAGTAATATCTCTTATTTAAACGCATCTAACCCCGTCACATCCATACCGGTGATGAGCAGGTGTATGTCGTGTGTACCTTCGTAGGTGACGACAGTCTCCAGGTTCATCATGTGGCGCATGATAGGGTACTCGCCGGTGATGCCCATACCGCCGAGCATCTGGCGGGCATTGCGGGCTACGTTGAGCGCCATGTCGCAGCTGTTTCGTTTAGCCATTGATATTTGTGCGGGTGTGGCGCGTCCTTCGTTTTTGAGGACACCGAGGCGCCATACGAGGAGTTGTGCCTTAGTGATCTCTGTGATCATCTCGGCGAGTTTCTTTTGCTGCAGCTGGAATTGTCCTATGGGCTTGCCAAACTGTACCCTTTCCTTGGAATACCTCAGCGCCGTATCGTAGCAATCGAGTGCTGCGCCTATCGCGCCCCAGGCTATGCCGTAGCGCGCAGTAGAGAGGCAGCCGAGTGGCCCTTTGAGGCCTTCTACATTCGGAAGGAGATTTTCTTTAGGGACTTTTACATTATCGAATACGAGTTCTCCGGTAGATGATGCACGAAGGGACCATTTGTTGTGCGTAGTAGGAGTGGAGAAACCCTCCATGCCACGCTCTACGATGAGGCCGCGGATCTTGCCGGCTTCGTTCTTAGCCCATACGACTGCGATATCGCAGTATGGCGAGTTGGATATCCAGAGCTTGGCGCCGTTCAATAAATAATTGTCGCCTTTGTCTTCGAAATGTGTCTCCATACCCCCGGGATTGGAGCCGTGGTTTGGCTCCGTGAGGCCGAAGGAGCCGAATAGCTCACCTTTGCCGAGCTTAGGGAGGTATTTGTAGCGCTGTTCTTCGCTGCCGTACTTGTATATCGGATACATGACGAGGGAGCCCTGTACAGACGCTGTAGAGCGTATACCGGAGTCGCCGCGCTCCAGCTCCTGCATGATGATGCCGTATGATATCTCGTCCATGCCGCCGCCGCCATATTGCGCGGGGAGGCTCGGGCCGAAGGCGCCGATCTCGCCGAGTTCTTTCACTATATGTCGTGGGAACTCAGCCCTCTGGGCGTAGTCCTCTATAATAGGGCTTACTTTTTCTTTGACGAAAGAGCGGACGCTCTCACGGATGAGTTTATGTTCTGTCGTGAGGAGGTCATCTACTAGGTAGTAGTCGTGGTGCTGATATAAGTCTTGTTTCATGATATTGCTGCATTTAGATCGCGACGCAAGATAAAAAATAGTCTTTAATGAGAGAGGTGATCGGGGAATACAGGAGATACAGAATACATTTCACACGGAGGCCACAAAGGAGAAAGAAAATACAAGAAGCTCACAAAGGGAATACAAAATACAATGGCAGCAATAGGTAAAGGCAAAAAATTACCTTTGCTGGACTAAAAACAGCAGGTATGGGATTGATAGGAGTAGAGGGTTTACAGTTTTACAGCCATCATGGCTACTACAAGGAAGAGCAGGTGCTCGGGGGCAAGTATGTGGTGGACATCTATATGAAAACCAATCTGGCAGAGGCGGCGGCAACGGACCAGCTGACCAAGACCATCAACTATGAGCAGATATACCAGATCACTAAGGTCGAAATGGAGGCGCACTCGAAGCTCATAGAGCATGTATGTAAAAGGATACTGGATGCTGTGAAGGGGGCCTTCCCGGAGATTAATTATATCAAGGTGAGGGTAAGCAAGCACAATCCGCCGCTGAAGGGTAATGTGGAAAGGGTCTTCGTAGAATTAGAAAGTTGATCCGGAAACCGGAAATCAGGAATTCAATGCATTTACTTGGGACTTGTAGCTAAAGACTTGCGACTAACTAAACTGCCATTTTCATTTCTTCGTACCTCTTCTCTATCTGGAATACAGACAGGCGCTGATTGATCTCCAGGGAGCGCTTGACGGAGATGAAGAAATCTATAAGCCTTTTAAAATCGGTTGGTTTCTGGATGTATGCGTCTGCACGGAGATTGTAGCAGTCGATCATGTCATATTTGTAGTCAGAGTTGGTCATGATGAATACAGGTATCTTGGCAAACCTCTGATCACCTTTGATCCTGCCGAGTAGTTCCTTCCCATTTACCTTGGGCATATTGAGGTCAAGCAGTATCATGTTGAATGGTTCGCCCATATTGTCCCCTGATTCCAGTATAGAGAATGCCTCATCTCCGTCATATGCGTATCTGGTAGAGATCATTTCATTTAACCCGGCCTCTCTGATAGCCTCTATCATGAGGCGCACATCGGCTGGATTATCTTCTATCATGAGCAGATTACACGATATGTTGAATTCGGGCATATTGGGGTATTTGTCTTACAAATCTACTCAATACAATCTTAGGTAGTATATAGGTATACCAGGCATATATCCACAAAGCTGATAATGCTTTAAAGAAAGTGTTGATGTTTGTAGACAGCTTTAGTGCGGCTCTATATCATTTTCATCCTGGATATTCATCGGATGCTGAGGCCTGTAGCTCGGATCTATCTCGTGGCGGATAAAATCTTCCACCTGTTCGGCGCCTATCCTCTTGGCTTTTATCTTCTTGTCCTTGTCCAGGATATAGAGCTGCGGTGTACTCTGTATATCCCACTCAAAGCGGAAGTTATTCTGCCTGTATGGGTCACCCACATTGATCCAGTCGAGATTGTGCTCACGGATGAAGTCAGTCCATTTTTTGAACTCTTCTATAGACATAATAGTAGGAGCGTAGATCTCTACGTCGATACCCTCCTTTTTCATTTTATGGTATGCCTCGGCGAGTTTAGGCACTTCTTTCTTGCAGTGGCCGCAATCCGGGTCCCAGAAGCACAATACAGTGAACCTATGCTTGACATCATAAAGGGCGTGCGTTGTTTTGAGCGTAGTATCGGTGAGTATCATATTTTTGGCAGTCTTACCGATGAGCAGTGGCTCGAGTATGCGGCCCCTGTCTATGATCTTGAAGAGCTGCACGGAGTCTACCCATGGAGTGAGGCCTTTGGCATAGTAGTTTTTGACCAGGTGTACATAGACTGCATCAAAACCCATGATCTTGGATTTGGCCATTTCATTGAGCATGTACACGAGCGAGTATTTGAAAAGTTCACCTTTAGGGTTCATTTTGCTGAGCATCGCATCCCCATCGGCGATGATAGAATCCGGCACTTGTATGATAGTACGGGTATAGAATTCCTTCAGCTTATTGTTAAATACGGGTGTGCGGATAAGGCGGTCATCACTAAGGTCGACATTTTCCCAATAGCGGTTTTTGTAATCGCGCCATACCCAATTTGAATCCACGAGCAGCCTGTTGACAGCATCCCTCGGAGCTTCTTTAGGTTTGACGGGCTCCATGGCCTTGATGATCTTCGCGTACAGCGTAGTGGGGTGCTGCTGGATGATGGCGAGCCTTTTATTTGATACGAGCGTATCGATCTTCAGGATTTTCTGGCGGATATCTTCTTTAGCCTTCGGATCTTTTTCGGCACGGTAGGCGCTATTGAGGGCATCTCCCTCCTTTCTCTTAGCACCGAGGAATTTCATGTCATCATAAAATAGATCGTTCTCCACAGAGCCTTTCACTTTGATATTATTGGCCAGGTCGCTGGTATCGGTCGCCAATTCGAAATGCTGTTCATTTACCACAAACTCGAAATATTTATTGCCCAGAGCGGGGAATACCGCGAGATATATGCCTGGCGGGAGAGCAGTATCCGCTTTGATAGTGCAGGAGCCAGACCCATCCAGTTTGAAGGTGTCCTTTACATATTGTTTGTCGCCATAATAGTAAGCGAGTATGAGCTTGGAGTCGGGAAGGTTCCTCACAGTGATCTTGATATTGCATCCTTTGCCGGTAGCGGCGAATAATGGAAATGCGAGAACTAATACTAAAAGTGTAGTGAATATTTTCTTCATTCTTGTCTTTTAATTGATGGTCAAATCTATTTAGAATTAATTTAACAAAGGGGACAGTGTTCGAAAAAATGCGTTAAAAAAGATTAAGCCTATACAACTCAATAGTAACGCAATGCAGTATCAATGATGGATTTGCTTTCAGACAGGTTGCATATAAAAAAAGAACCCCGCCGAAAGGCGGGGTTCTTAAACAAATATTAAGATTTGAAACTTACTTGGTAATTGAAATCTGTTTCAAAGCAGTCTTGCCTGAAGCCGTTTCTACTTTGAGCATGTATATGCCAGACTCGAGGTAGTTGAGGTTAAGGGCCGTTTTAGTACTGTTGCCCTTGATAGCTATAGGATCACCAGCTACTTCGCCCAGCGTATTGAATACTGTGACCTGAGCCTCATCATTCGCGTCAGAAGGCATGTCGATGGTCACTATACCATTAGATGGGTTAGGGTATACATTTACTGCAGCTGCAAATGCAGGATCATTGATGCCGAGGGTAACATTCACCAATACTGTATCCTTGTCAGAGCCATACTGATTTGACACAGTCAGGATAACCATCTTGGTGCCGGCCGCTGAATATGATTTTACAGGTGGGTGAGGGTTGTTGAGGTTGTTTGACGAACCATCGCCGAAGGTCCATGAACGGAGTGTAGGGAGATTCAGGCTCGTGTCAATAAACTGGAATTTATTTCCTGTTATCTGGTGAACATATATGACAGCGATAGGCACGTCAGATACGATGACTACCTGTGTGTGGGTAGAGGAGTTGTTATTTGGGTTGGTAGCTGTCCAGGTAGAGTGGAATACGCCGATAGAATCAGTATTGCCACCACTGGTATGAACGGTACTAGTGTACGTCGGAGTGATAGAACCAAACACACAGTCCGTAGCTGTAGCTGTAGGAGGTGTGTACGGATGCCCGAACTGTACGTATACTGTATCAGGCCCTGCTACTGTCAGTGTAGGAGGAGCGTTGTCAAATTTATTGACGAAGTCAGACTGAGAGAATTCGATATTCTGGCACATGTAGAACTGTGCAGGGTTACCGCTAGACTTGGCACCTACTGATGCACGGTAGTCAGGCTCGGTCACTACGACAGGGATATTGTATACACCACCTGATTTTACCAGTACATTCTGAGATACAGTGTTGAACATAGTACCACCCAGTGCGCCGTTAGGCTGGCTGAGAGATGGCACTGCACCACCTACGAGAGAGTCACCTGCGGTGAAATTCTTGATGTCAGTGATCTTGCGTACGTTCGCGCTGATATCGATACCGATGCCCAGCATATTCGGATGTGGGTTAGTGTTATTGGGGTCAGTCAGCGGAGCCACGAGGCTTGAGTCAGAGTCATTCCAGAAGATAAAGATCTTCTTGCCGTCATCTGTGCGCGATATCTGTACGCGATTATTGTCATTGACAGCTGCATCAGAGCCTGATGTGACAGTGTAGTCATTTGAATACCCGAATACACGTGCCATATAGTTGGCCTGCCATGGACAAGTAGCGGCAGGATTGTAATTAATATCGTACAATACGTTTTTAGTATTGACAGTATAGATACCGAATGTAGGTGCAGTGCTATCGCATTGGCCTATGATGGCCGCGATGTGCGGATTGCCGACAGAGTCGACAGTGACCTGTGCATCTCCCATGACGGTCTTCACTGCGTTGGTATCCGCCACTGTATTTTCAAACATACCCGGCAGATTGTCGAGGTGCAGCGTTTGTACAGACGACCATGTCGCACCGTAGTCATTAGAGCTAAGGAGTTGTGGCTCCATTACGAAGTGGTTGTCTTCCACGAGGTCAGCCTGAAACAGGATCCAACCATACTGACCTGTAGGGTCAAAGGCGATGGTCGGGTCAAAAAGTGCATCACCCGTAGGGTTGCCGCTGGCGTCATAGAAGTGTGCAGGAGTGAAAGGGATCACACGGGAAGTCCAGGTGGTGGCGTGAGTGGCCGGGTTGTATACGCCCTCCTCGATCACGATACCATCGACAGTAGCAGTAGTAGCGGATGTCTGGACATATGACCTGGTGATGTTCCAGTAGTGGTACTGGGTGCTCCTGGTCATGCTGCCGAATATTTCGACCTTAGCACTATTGATCACGTCCCTCGCCTCAGTATAGGTGCTGCTAGGGCCACCGAGCTGTGCTACACCCCAGTAGTTACCTTGCCATACAGAGATCGTCGTGTTGCCATTGTGCCAGGTGCCGTCGTATACGAAGTATACGCTGTCAGCTACCAGCTGGGCGGGATCGCGCTCGATCATCGCCTGAGGGTAACGACTGCAGATGGTCACGTTGTCAGCAGTAGGGTTGAGTACGCCTACGTTTGTAGTATATGTATTGCCACCGTCCTTAGACCAGTCATAGCGGTATTGGGCCACGTTGTTATTGCCACCTGAGCAGCATTGCGCAGACTGGTCATTTCTGTGGATGAAAAGTACAGTATTGATCACGCTATCTACAGCTATCTGGTGGCAAGAGCTATTGAGCACTGTCAGCAGGTTGCCGGCGCTTCCTACCTTTACCTTTTGCAGGGTAGTGGAGCGATTGGCATGCTGAGGCAGGCCGGTGGCCTGATGTACCGAAGCCGCTTTGCCAGCGCTGTTATTGATAAGATGCGTCTGCTTGATCTTTCCCGGCAGGCCATTTCCCGCCATTAGGAAAAAACTCAAGCCCGACGCCAATGAGAGTAAAGCAAGTTTTTTCATGTTTAATTTTTGTTTAAGAGGTTCAAATTTAGCCAAAAACTTAAAACTACCATCTTTTATGGATAAAAATTTGGTCACACAACTGTCAGGATACGTGAATTTGTTAATTACTGCGGTAAATGATTTCGATCTGTCGGCAAATGCCCTGATGGCAAGTCAGTTAGCTTCCATAAACTGTTTCATTTCCTCTTCCACCAGGCCATTGCCGCTGGCCTCTCTAAACCTGCCGGACTCAGTGACCAGGAAAGCCCGGTCGCAATATGGCAATGCAGAGGAAATATCATGGGTGGAGAGAAGAATGATCTTCTGATGACCTACACAGAGCTCCCGGATAGTCCGGAGCAGTTCAGCTTTGTTTTTATAATCGAGAAAGGCTGTCGGTTCATCCATGATGATGATGGGCGTGTCTTGTGCGATCGATTTGGCGATCAGGGTTTTTTGCCGTTCACCGTCGCTGATCTGATTGACCTTTTTATCGGAGAGTTTGCCCAGGCCGGCGATAGCTATGGCGCGGTCGACGATAGATGCATCTTCAGGTGAAAGTTTAGCAGCCCAGTTGGTATAGGGATACCTGCCTAGCGTCACAAACTCCCTCACAGTGATGAAGGGGTCAAAGTCGCGTCCCGTGAAAACGGCGCTGATGAGCTGTGCACGCTCAGTAGCAGGTAGGCTGAAAATATCTTTGCCGTCTATGCTGACCTGCCCGCTGAGCGGTGAGATGAGGCCCGCGAGGGTTTTAAGCAAGGTAGATTTGCCGATACCGTTGACACCGAGTAGTACTATTAGTTCTGAGGGTCGGCAATCGAAGCTGATGTCTGCTATCAGCGGTATGTTTTTGTCGTAACCTATGGTGAGGTTTTGGGCCTGAAGCATGAGGGGGTGGGTCTTATTTGAATTCCAGTCTTTGTCCTTTTATCGATTCGTCGAAGTTGCCATTATCGTATGCGATATGTCCGTTGACGATTGTTTTGTGAACCTTGCCGGTAAACTCATATTGCTCAAATGGCGACCACCCGCATTTGTATAAAATATTGGCAGGTGCCACTTTCCATCTGCTTGTGGTGTCAAATAATACCATATCGGCATGGTACCCCTCGCGTAGGTATCCGCGCTCACGTACGCGGAAACAATCAGCTGGGGCATGGCACATTTTCTCTATTATCTTCTCCAGGGATATTTTGCCTTGATGGTGCAGCTCAAGCATTACATTCAGAGAATGCTGCACGAGCGGCAGGCCGGCCGGGGCGGAGAGATAGGGTTTCGATTTTTCTTCCGCAGTGTGAGGGGCATGGTCCGTGGCGATGATATCTATACGATCATCGAGCAGGGCTTTGAGTACAGCCTCTTTATTTTTCTTCTCTTTGATGGCGGGATTGCATTTGATCTTATTGCCGAGGCGGGCGTAGTCGCTGGCATCAAACCAGAGATGATGGACACAGGCTTCTGCTGTGATGCGTTTTTCGCGAAGCGGTTTAGTATTGTCAAAAAGGTCCGTCTCTATCGCTGTCGAGATGTGCAGGATGTGCAGGCGGGTATTATATTTTTTAGCCAGTGATGCGGCAAAAGAAGATGATTTATAGCAAGCTTCTTCATTGCGGATCAGTGGGTGGAAGGAGGCATCCATTTTGTCTCCGTATTCTTCTTTGTATCGTTCGCTGTTTTCTTTGATCGTGGCTTCATCTTCGCAGTGAGTGGCGATGAGGAGTTTGGCCTCGGCAAATATCTGCTCGAGTACTGATGGATTGTCTACCAGCATGCTGCCGGTACTACTGCCCATAAAGATCTTGATGCCGCAGACGTCCCTGATCTCCCGGCGTGATTGCTCCCGGTCTACCTTTATGACTTCGTCAAAGTTGTCATTGGATACCCCCATAAAAAAGGAGTAGTTGGCCAGGGATGTGTTTTTGCCGATCTCGTATTTGGCTTCCAGCAGATCTTTGGTTAGTGTTGGGGGAGAGGTATTGGGCATCTCCATAAAAGACGTAGTACCACCGGCTACAGCCGCCCGAGCCTCAGAGTGGATGTCGGCTTTATGTGTGAGGCCCGGCTCGCGGAAATGGACCTGATCGTCGATGATACCGGGCATGAGATAGAGGCCGTCGGCTTTTATCTCATGAACCTTATATGCTACATCAAAGGTCTTATCGATGCGCTCGATACGTCCGCGACGGATCAGTACATCTGCCGTATACATCTTTCCTTCATTGATGAGGCTCGCATTTTTTATGATGTGATCTTTCATGCTGTAAACTTAGCTAATAGAGATTAGATAATAGAGAAGAGTGAATAGAGAATACACCCGGCGCCGTGGCAACAAAAAAGCCGTCCCGGTTAAATCGGGACGGCTTGATATGAGTGATCTGTGAGACTAATCTTTGATATTGATCTCTACGCGACGGTTTTGGGCGCGGCCAGCGGCGGTACCGTTATCTGCTATTGGTTTATATGGGCCATAGCCAGTGGCAGAGAGCCGGGGCGCTGAGATGCCATGATCCACGAGATAGCTCATCACCGCACCAGCGCGTTTGTTGGACAGGTCCAGGTTTGATTTCTCGGAGCCAACATTATCTGTATGGCCATCGATAGATACTTTAAGGAATTCGTATTGCTTTAGTATTGCCACGACAGAGTCGAGTTGGTTGAATGATTCTTTCTTGATCACGTCTTTGCCAGTCTCAAAGAAGAGGTTATGCGCTGCAAAGCTGAGCTTCTGCTGTACTTCGGTTTTCTTGCCCGCATCGAGGGCAGCTACCGGGCAGCCATCATTGGCAGCCAGGCCGTAGACGTTAGGGCATTTGTCATTCTGGTCGAGTACGCCATCACCGTCAGAGTCAGGGCAACCATGGGAAATTGCAGGGCCTTTCTCATCAGGGCAGAGGTCATCGGCATCTTTGACCCCATCGCCATCGCGGTCAGGGCAGCCCATCGCTGCAGCCACGCCCGGCACTGTAGGGCACTGGTCTTCGTTGTCGAGTATACCATCGCCATCCCTGTCAGGGCATCCTTTGGCAGAGGCAGGGCCAGCCTGTCCGGGGCATGCGTCCTCGGCATCAGGTATACCATCTCCATCTGTGTCAGGACATCCCATGAACTGGACTGTACCTGCTACTGTAGGGCATTTATCATCTTTGTCCACGATGCCGTCATTGTCTGTATCAGGACATCCATGAAACTCCTTTTTGCCCGGCACAGTAGGGCACTCGTCCTGGTCATCCGGCACACCATCTTTATCAGTGTCCTTGCCACGGCCAAAGCGACCCACGATACCAAATGAATGATGCATAAAGCTGGGGCGCGGATCATCTGCATGCGGAGTGATCCTGGTGTGAGGGTTATACTCATACTGCGTCTGGACAAAGAGGCCCACATTCTTATGCACCCAGATATTGAGGCCCGCTCCGAAATTGAGCGTACCTCGCACGTTGCCCCACTTATTGAGGCCGCCACCTACGAGGAAATAGGGATCAAACCAGCTTTTCTGCTTCAGAATATAACCGTTGGCAAAGCTGTATTTCAGGTCTACGCCCCACTGGAGAAAGAACTTGCCCTCAAGAGAGTCATAGCGCTTGGCATTGCCAAGAGACAACTGCCAGCCGAGCGAAAACCCTTTGCCCATCCAGCTGAATATTTTGATCTGAGAGAGGGCTGGCACTACATTCCAGTTCTTGTAGTAGTTCTTTTTGTCGTCGCCGAAGGTCATATTTGGTCCATGGGCACCGAGCCCCATGAGTAGGGGAAATTCTTTGTTTTGAGCTTTTGTGGCTACCATACAAAGCATTAAAACAATGGTCAGGAGAGTGTTGAGTTGTTTCATACTTATGATCGAGTTTGGTTTATGAAAACTATCATACAATAAAAATACCATAGTTGGAGACATATACCAATCATTTATTAACATTCGCTTAAAAAAGCTTTGTAAAAGTGATGTGCGGGATTGACAAAAGTGCCGTATGTAGGTATTCTTTAAACTCGGTATGGGGCTTAAATACAAAACCTGATTTCAGGTCAGACGACTGAAATCAGGTTTTGTATTTAAGTAATTTATTATCTGCTGATGGAAACAGGATATGTACGGCCTGCGATGACCAGGGAATAAATGCCGACCGGCAGGTCTGCTACATTTATACTGACGATGGATGAAGCAGGCGATACTTTGCGGACGGTCTGACCCAGATTATTGACGAGCGTGATAGCGGCATTCTTTATATCCGTATCACCCAGGTCTATATGCAGCTCTGTATTGGCAGGGTTAGGATAGATCTTTGGAGCGTGGCTATCCATATTATCAATGCCATTCGATCCGCCGAGTACGGATACATATATGCGTATGGAGTCGGTCTTGCAGTGATCTGTGGCCCTGAGTGTGACGAGGTAGTTTCCGGATGAGTGATAGGTATGAGAAGTTGTAGCGCCGCTGCCCGATGTACCATCGCCAAAGGACCATGAAAAGCTGTTACCATTGATCGAAGTGGAGGTAAAGGCGACCGTCGAATCTGTCACATGGCTGGTAAATGCGGCCACCGGAATATTGCCCGGACTGAGCCATTTGGATAGGCTGTCTGAGACGACCGTGTAAGCGGCGGTCCGGAGCGTACCTGCATCAGTAGTAGAGATACCGGGTGTGACATAAGTGCCTATGAGGTAATGTTTCCTGAAAAGGACCTCGCAGAATACGTGGGCTGTGAGATATGTGCCATAGATACTCGGATGGCTCTGGTCGGGATTGTACAGATCGAAGGCCACGTTCTGGTTAATGATATTTCTCCATGCCTCGCCTGCGGGAGCTACAGTGGCGCTATTGAGCTGGCCCATCTCTGTATAAGACTGGGAGAGCCTGTCCTGGCTACCTGAGTAAGTACAGACAGGGGGATAGACACCACAGTTGGACGAGTCTCCGTTTTTCTTGCCCCATGTCATGTAGAAGACGGTCTCCGTGCAGGGATTGGCGGCGTGTATGAGGCTATCGAGTGTGTGCGCGTATGGGTAAACCTCAACCTCAACCTGTGAAGGGTCGAATGAAGGCCGCTGGCTCTGCTCCTGAAGGACAACGAAATCCCATGTGCCCTGCGCTATCTTGGAGAGGGTGGTCGCATCTACGCTATGCTGCTGGAAAGTATAACCGCCGGGTGCATTGCTATCATAAATGACAGTATCGCCCAAACCACTTGCAACCTGGGCCACGGTGTGCGGGAGATCGTTGACTGAGGTATAGCTATTGCCGATAAAGAGAACTTTGATCTTTTTTTGTGCAAATGAGGAGATACTCAATGCTATAAGGGTCAGGAGGATAAAGGTTTGTTTCATGATGTAAAGATATTAAAAGATGAGAGGTGATGGTGACCAGAGGATAACGGACCAGTAGGTCAAAGGGTTGCCTGTTCCTGTTTTGGCAAACTTAGCAGCAGACTTCCAATGTGCTATGAGTATGGAGAATCGCCAGGGCGATGGCCGTACGTATGTGATCTCTATCAGAGATGCGATGGTCCGGAAGGGCACGAAGCATGACTACTATGTAAAAGTGTAAATAGTGCTATATAAAGAGAAGAAGGCCTGACTTGTCACTACCTATCATAGCGATATGACTTTTGACTTCAAGTCGGTGGATACCGTTTAGTTATTTCTTCCCGAGCTGAAATTCTGGAGGTCTTTCATGATCTGGTTAGCGATATTGTCCGAGGTGGTCTCGGAGTTGGACTCTGCGTAAATGCGGATGATGGGCTCCGTATTAGACCGGCGCAGATGCACCCAGTCCTTGTCGAATTGTATCTTGACACCATCTATCGTACTCACCTCGTAGTTGGAGTATTTCTTCTCTATCTCATCGAAGAGTAGATCAATATTCACAGATGTATCGAGGTCGATCTTTTTCTTGCTGATATGGTAGCTTGGATAAGTAGAGCGCAGGATAGATGCAGTCTTGCCGGATTTGGCGAGATGCGTGAGGAACAGCGCTATGCCGACCATCGCGTCGCGACCGTAGTGCAACTCGGGATATATGACCCCGCCGTTACCTTCGCCACCGATGACAGCTTTTTCTTCTTTCATCTTCTGCACTACATTGACCTCGCCTACTGCAGATGCAGAGTATTCGCAGCCGTATTTCTCCGTGATGTCGCGGAGTGCACGGGTAGAGGAC
This sequence comes from Bacteroidota bacterium, assembly GCA_025963485.1. GTDB lineage: Bacteria > Bacteroidota > Bacteroidia > Chitinophagales > LD1 > UBA1941. Next base: position 26,036 of record JAOQAO010000024.1, read on the forward strand.
ATATTGGATACAGTGCTACCTTTCTTTTTGGATAAAATATAGTCAGCGACTGCCACAAGGGTATATTCTTCACCAAACATCTCTCCGCTCTCACTCACAAGGGCGAGGCGATCTACATCCGGGTCCACAGCTATACCGAGATCGCAGTTGTACTTGCGCACTGTATTGGCCAGGTCACCGAGATTCTCGGGGAGCGGCTCGGGATTGTGGGGAAACTGTCCCGTTGGGTCTGTATATAGCTCTATGATCTCCTCTACACCCAGAGCTTTGAGCAATTTTGGCAGCGCAAGGCCCCCGGTAGAGTTGACACAGTCGATTGCTATTTTGAACTTCTTTGCCTGAATAGCTTTGACGTCCACCATTTTTAGCGCAAGTATCTTCTGTATGTGCTTGTCTATATAGGTATCGTTGGTCGTATATGAGCCGAGAGAGTTGACGTCTTCATACTCTACGCTGCGCTCCTCAGCTATGCGCAGCAGTTCTTCGCCAGCCTTGGCAGAGATAAATTCGCCTTGCGCGTTAAGCAACTTAAGAGCGTTCCATTGCTTGGGGTTATGGCTGGCAGTGATGATGATGCCACCACCTGCTTTCTCGTCATAGACTGCGAGTTCTACAGTGGGTGTCGTGGAGAGACCGAGATCTACTACATCTATACCCAGGGACTGGAGCGTACCGCAGACTATATTATTGACCATCTGCCCGGAGATACGGGCATCGCGGCCCACGACCACTTTGCGCTGGCCGCTGGTCTCGATGACCCAATGACCGAAGGCTGAAGTGAACTTCATGATATCCTCCGGAGTGAGATTAGCACCTGGGAATCCTCCGATGGTACCTCTGATACCTGATATTGATTTGATGAGAGACAAGCAAATAAATTTTGGTGGAATAAAGACCAACTAAAGATAATACCTTTAATTTGGATGACGAATCTATAAAAAAAGAAGACTTTTGTGGAGGCAACATATTAACATAAACGGCGACTCATATATAAATAATGTCTGATAAACAGTGGTTCGAAACCTGGTTTGACACCCCATATTATCATTTACTATATAGCAACAGGAATGATGACGAGGCACGCACCTTTGTATCCAACCTGATCCATCACCTGACGATACCTCCTGATAGCCACGTTCTGGACGTAGCCTGTGGCAAAGGGCGGCATAGCCGGTACCTGGCCAAACTGGGCTATGATACTACCGGACTGGACCTCTCGCCCCATAGTATAGCTGAGGCCAAAAAAGACCTGCTTCCAAACCTGCATTTTGAGGTTTGGGACATGAGAAAGGTCTATAAAGAGGGGTATTTTAACCTCGTGGTTAACCTTTTTAGCAGTTTTGGTTACTTTGACAACGAAGCGGACGATCAGGCAGCTATTAATGCAATGGCGGCGGACCTTGTCCCGGGCGGCACCCTTGTGCTGGATTATATGAACCCGGAGTGTACCTCCAAACTCCTCAAACCCCGCGATATCATAAACAGGGGTGATATCCAGTTTCATCTGCAAAAGAGGTTAGAGAAAGGTTTTGTCATCAAAGACATCAACTTCATAGCCGAAGGCGAGGAGCATCACTACCAGGAACGCCTGAAGATGATCAAACCGGAGCAGTTCGCGAAGCTTTTCCGTGAAGCGGGGCTGACGATCACGGAGACTTTTGGAAATTATGATCTTGGGCCATTCCGGCACGGAGAGAGTAGCAGGCAGGTGATAGTGGGGAAGAAGCTCTAATAGAGGATAGAGAATAAGGAATAGAGAATAGTGAAAATACAGGGGATTTTGCGCGGCCGCGTCACCTCACCCCGCATAATTTACTTCTGGTAAATTATGCGACCCTCTCCATAGTTATGGAGAGGGTGCTATTAGCTGACGCGAATCTATTAGTAAGAATCGATTAATTGAACACAAAACTCATATTCCCCTCTCCATACTTATGGAGAGGGGACGTTTAAATTTGCAAAGCAAATTTAAACTGGGGTGAGGTAAAACGGCGGACATTGGATTTAGCATTTGACCATACATTATTCCGGGCGATCAATCAGGGACTGGCTAATCCTGTCCTCGATACCCTCTGCCCCGTACTGAGAAATAAGTACACATGGTTTCCTATATACATAGGAGGCAGCCTATACGTGATATACAAGTACCACATGCGCGGGGTGTGGATGGTAGCTTTCGCGGGGCTTGCTATATTGATAGCTGATCAGGGATGTGTACTGATGAAAACCTGGATACACCGCCTGAGGCCCTGTCATCTGGAGGCTGGTGTGAGGCTGGTGATAGATAAGTGCAGCGATACATTCAGTTTCCCATCCAATCATTCGACCAATCATTTTGCACTGTCGGTGTTTGTGGCCTTGCTATTCCGGCAGAGCAGACTGCTCGTCGTGCTGATGTTGTTATGGGCTGTTTCGGTGGCTTTTTCTCAAGTGTATGTGGGCATACACTATCCGGTAGATGTGACAGCGGGGGCGCTGATCGGGGCAGCGATCGGGTTTGGGGTATACAATGTGTACGCGCGGGTGATAGGTGTCGGGAAGTGGACGCAGAATTAGGTCTCTAAATGGATTGGGTCTGCAGAATATTTATTGCTATTAATTTTAAGGTATCGGATATTAGGATTTATCTTTGCGCTCGCAATCGCCCGAGGCGTTCTATGTGCAGAACAGAAAGGCTATACCGTATTTCCCACCATGACTTCCCCAAGCCATTGACACTTTTGACCCTGGTTAAGACCCTCTTTTTTCAATCAAAAAACAAGTATGAACAAGTCTACTTTGTACCTCATAATACTGTGTGTGGTGCCAGCACTATCTATGGCACAAAACAATGTCTATATCAATACGCAGCCGCCTTTGGAGAAGAACAGCTTCGGCAGGCGCCTGGCAGATGGTTTTCTGGACCGCCGCCATGTGCGGGATACCAGTTCGGCAGAACCTTTCTCACAGTATGACCTGACCTGGATGAATGGCAATGACCGCAGGCATGAGGCGCTGCTGGCTACCAAATATTTTACCGGTTCGGTGATGATAGATGTGAACTATACTGCCTCGGGCCATCATCCTAAAGACAATACAGTGGTAGGCTCTACCGCGCTGGCGCGCAATAATGAAATAGAACTCTCGCTGGCAGCATTCGGCGGAGACTTCAACTATAAAAATGTAAGGGCGCGGTTGATGTTTCAAGTGGGTACGCGCACGACACTGATCCCACGAAATGATGCGAGCTGGAACAGGGGAGGTGGTGACCTTAAAACTGCTTACCGCTATCTCAGTGAAGCGTATGCAGGCTATCACTTCAACGCGATGCATGGGATCAATCTCGATGCAGGTTTGTTTATGTCGTATATCGGCCTGAACTCATACTATAACGCGGAGAACTGGGTCTACCAGCCGTCCTTCACATCAGATAATACGCCATGGTTTTTCAATGGTATCAGGCTGCAGATGTTTCCGTCCAGGAAGCTGAAGATGGAGGTGTGGCTGATCAATGGCTGGCAGTCGTATGGCAAATTCAATACTATGCCGGGTTTCGGGTACCAGCTTACGTGGAGCCCGCGGGAGAATGTGCGGCTGGTGACCAATAACTACTTCGGCACAGATGTGGCCAATAACCCTCACGCTTATCGTTTTCATACAGATAACAGTTTGCAGATACGCTACTATAATCAGGAACAGGGAAGGTTTAGTAGGGCTGCGTTTTGTGTGACGGGAGATCTTGGTTTCCAGAAGGGCGGAGGGCTCGGAGGCTTTGGGCTAATGAGCAATGCGCCGGAGTCAAACTTCCTCAGTGCGATGGTGTACAACCGGTTCTGGTTTGGCAAGAATCACTTCGCCTGGACCATGGGTGGTGGTGTGATTCACAATCCAGGCCGCTATCTCGTGCTCGCGCCAAGCGGTGACGCTGATCCTAATATCAATCCAGCGACAGGGCAAGCGATAGGCACGCATCCCTATTCTCTCAACCCCGGTGACCGCTTCGACGGATGGGACGTGTCGACCAATATAGACTGGATGCCGAATGAACTGATCACATTCCGGCTCGAAGTGGTGCACAGAGAGTCCTCAGTGCCGTATTTCGCAGGGCATGGTGGTGTGACATCGCCTGATGGATATAATGGTACTGCACTGACGCTGGGATGGGCACCTGATCTGGTGAAACAGGAAACGAGGTTTATCGGGGCGCTGCTGGTGAGGTTTTAAAACACCACCTCTCCCAACCCTCTCCGAAGGAGAAGTCTAATGCAATAGCTAATTTACGTCTTTGAACATACCTCACCCTAGTTTATAAATATGGTGTCTTATCGCTGTACGATCACTTTTTTGACAGCTTTGATGTGGGAGGTACTATTTTCGATTTGGATGAAATAGACGCCATCAGAATATGTGGAGAGATTGAGGTCTGTCACTTCGCTTCTGATCGATCTCTGCTCAAGGAGCTTACCGGAGATGTCAAAGAGTTTTAATCCATCAGCAGTACTGCCAGAAAATAGTGTGATGCTGATCTTGCCAGATGAAGGAACAGGAGATACCTCAAAGCCGGATAACTGTATATCCTCTACATCACTGGGCCCGGAATGGGCAGTGAATGGCGGATTGCATTCTACTATACCACTGCCGGAATAGTTGACATTCACTGTGGTGATAGGCCAGAGGCTGAAGGCGCTGATCTTGTTGGGAACAAGTGTATAACCGCCGGTTATGATCTGGTGATTGGAATCAGTGACAGATTTATTGAGGCATTGGAAAGTATTAGTTGTATTGCATGTGTATAGTACATGATCACTCTCAAAGAATGAACATTTCATTGTATCCTGTATAAGGTTACCATTGTATGTTTCGGAATAGTCAAGTTTGACGATATGCTGGTCTACATAATACAAAGCGCCTTTGCTATGACTAGAGGGTGTTTTCAAATATCCCTGCATATCACCTGCACTTCCATAAACAAGATTGAGGATCCCGAAAGAGACGCCTATGACGGAATAACGCCCGTCCCAATCCTGCACGGCATCGAGTGTGGTCGGCGCCTGACAGCCCCCATTGTCATAAAAATAGGATTCCCACTCAACATTGCCGCTGTGATCAAACTTGCACAGGCCAGAACCAAAAGGAAAGAATGGAATGTTTACGTTGAGAAACTCATAGCGCCCGCCGGCAATATAACCGCCATCAAATGTTTTATGTATAAATGTATAAGTCACATCGCAGGAGTCTGTGTGAAAGGATTTTACCGAGCGTATGGAGCCATCGTAGTTGACTAGGGTCAGGGTTTTGTCACCTGTTCTCTGGCCTATGCACATGATGCCGGAGTCTCCGGTCAGGCACATAGAGTATATCCTGGTAGTGGAGGTATTGTCATAGGCAAAAGTGGTGCCCCACCTGTACGTCCCATCTGCCTGAAATGAGACCAGGCTGCACACCATGTCACCATCCTGATTTATATAAAAATTACCTGATTCATCTTCTACCACTGTAGAGCTAATAGTCCAGCTTCTATAATCGTACTGGGCAGCACGGCTCCACTGTATCTGACCAGCTGAATCGAGTTTGATCAGGATGTTTTGAAATTTAGTATAGCTTCTATCCTGGTGCTGGACGAGTACATAGTAGCCCCCATCCCTGCATCCTCCTGCTGCCAGGACCTCTATCGCTGAGTCCATGGCAATACCTTGTGTCAATAAAATATTGCCAGTGATATCGCTCACGACGAGGTCTACGCCCGCCTTGACGCCGTTGCGTTTCCCGCGTGCGAAAAAAGCAGCTATGCGATGATCACCTACATAGGATATGACCTTGGCCCCATATATGCCACCGGGAGTGACAGCCGGTATGATGTTGATGATATTCTGATGTCCCTGTGCGAAGCCAGCTATAGCTGCGATGAGGAATAGGAGTGTGGTAAGAGTTTTCATAAAGCTTTTTTTATAGTGATCAATGAATGGTTGTGACATAAAGTTGATGCTTAATTTTGTAACAGAAAAACCTTTCTTTTATCAAAAATATGAAAGCTGATGCGCAGACAAGACCAACTCATCGACCTCATACACTCACTGACTCCGAGTGAGAAGCGGTATTTCAAATTGTATGTGAGCCTGCAACCGGGGAGCAAGAAGTATACTCAACTATTTGATGCGCTGCTGAAGCAGGAGAGCTATGATGCTGCTACGCTGTGCAGGAAGCTAAAACTCACCAAGCCGCAACTCGCAAATGATAAGAAGTACCTGGAGCAAGTAGTAATAAAAGCGCTCAGAGCATTTAATGATAAAACCTCTCCGGAGATCATGGTCCAAAATGCCCTGATCGATATAGGTGTACTACTTGCTAAAAATCAGTACGATATGTGTGAGGCTTTGATGCAGTCGGTTAGAAAGATATGCCTCGAGTATGAGCTGTTTCCACTGCTCCTGGAATGCTCTAAGTGGGAAGTCAGGCTGTATGGCCAAAATCAGCAAGTAGATAAATTGTCAGCACAAATTGAAGAAAAACAGAGAGAAGAACTGGACGTAATAGAGAAGCTGAAGAATTACTTTGAGTTTAAACGGCTTAATAATCTGATGTATTCAAAAATATACCGGAGAGGGGCAGTGCTAAGTACCCAGACAGTAGCAGAGATGGATGAGATAATGCACCATCCCCTTATGCAGGATGAATCAAAGGCTCTGACCTTCCAATCCAAAATGTGGTATTACCAGGTGAGTGTATGGTATACTATGGCTACATCCCGGCTTGAAGAAAGCATGGAACTAATGCGCGCGCATGTAAACTGCTGTCAGAAAAATATAAAGAAAATATTACCCTATCCGCTACAATACGCCAGAACCTTAAGTGTCTGCGCTTTGAATTTCACTATGGTTGGATACTACAGTGACGCTAATAGGTGTATCACCTATATGGAAAAGCTGCCTCATTTGAATGGAATAATACTGAATGAAAACAGAAGACCAGCTATCCAGCAGTTGACAGTAGATATGCGACTGGGCATCTATACCATCCGCCACGAATACTCCAAGGGTATGGGGTATTTTAAAAAGATGCTGCCACTCATGATCGGAAAGGAGTCTGATTGGAGCAATAAATTTTTTACTCATTTTTATTACTATGGCGCTTATTGTTGTTTTCATTGTCTTCAATATGATGATGCGCTGAAGTATTTGCGCAAACTGATAGATGATAGAGGTAAGAAAAAATGGGCAGATGAAATGATCGCTATTAATATGTTGCATATCATTATTCATTTTGAACTGGGCAATATGGAGCTCATACCCTATCTGATAAAGTCACTACAGCAATATATGGGCAAGCCTCAATTCAAACCGAAGTCAATCGAATTGTTCGTTAAGATGTTTTCCACCCTGATAAAGCAGCCTTTCAGGAAGGAACAAACACTTATTTTCAAAGATTACCTCGCGAAATTTGAGGAACTAAGTGCGATCAATATAGAGAAAGCGATGCAGGACGGCGCCGGACTGCGATTGTGGTTGCAAAGGAGGATCGGATAAAATGAGATGGCATTTTTTCATCCCATTGATTTTTTGATAGCTTTGACCAAAATCGTCTATCATGAATTTCGAATTTATCAAGGTCAATCCACAATACGACAAACACATTGGCCTCATAGAGCTCAATCGTCCAAAGGAACTCAACGCCCTCAACCGCCAGCTCATGATAGAGATACGCGATGTACTCCGTGAGTGGGATGAGGATGAGAATATCCGCGTGGTGATACTCACAGGTGGCGAGCGGGTTTTTGCCGCAGGCGCCGATATCAAGCAGATGGCTGATGCTACTGCGATATCGATGCTGGGGATCGATCAATTCTCTACCTGGGACCAGATCAAGAAGACGAAGAAGCCTATCCTGGCTGCGGTGTCGGGTTTTGCGCTCGGCGGCGGCTGTGAACTGGCAATGACCTGTGACCTGATCGTGGCGTCAGAGACGGCACAGTTTGGCCAGCCGGAGATCAATATAGGTACGATGCCCGGTGCGGGCGGTACGCAGCGCCTGACTCGCGTCGTAGGCAAAGGCCTCGCGATGGAGATGGTGCTCACAGGGCGTTTCATTAATGCAGAAGAAGCGCACAGGGCGGGACTCGTGGTGAAGATCGTACCAGTGGAAGTGCTGCTCGCAGAAACAGTCAAACTCGCTAAACTCATCGCTGCAAAATCTCCTATCGCTGTTCGCCTCGCCAAAGAGTCTGTCAATAAAGCTTTTGAAACCACTCTCGATGAAGGCCTGCAATTTGAGCGGAAGAACTTCTACCTGACCTTTGCGTCTGAGGACCAGAAGGAAGGTATGAAGGCTTTTGTGGAGAAGCGGGCGCCGGATTTTAAGGGGAGATAGGTATATGAAGATATCGACGCAAAATTTAATGGCTTTACCGGATATAGCACAGTTAAATAAAACTTGTAAGGCTCTTTCGGTTTTGGACGCTATCATTTGCCCTGATTGGCAATACCGGTATTACTCTTATGATAATGCATGGGACAAAGAGAACCAAGAGGAGTGTTTTCACATGCGGAATGGGGAAGGCGACGAGTATAAAATACTATTTGCTCCGTCAGGTGCTGTGATAAATGGTATCGCACATGAAAGTACGATGAGTAGATGGGTAAGAGTAGAAGTTCAACCCAAATCTTTTAGCGAAAAGTTGAATAGCTTTTTAGGTAAGAAGGAAACTATTTTAAAACAAGATATATGGAAAGGAGTGATGGATGCGGTTCCGGATATTTTCCACTCATTTGTCTTTGGTGAACCTATAAAATCATTGGGAACTACATTTTGCATCTGGCGAAAAACGGAAGATACAAAATGGAGTATAGGAAATATTGTATTCCCTAATGATGAATATAAAGATGGTAGTGAGCATTTACTTTATATTTTGGATGGAAATCCATCGACTTATAGAGATTGGGCAAAAGGCTACTACGACGAAAAATTTGAAGATACCGACCTTAAAATCGATGACATAAAGCATGTTTATGACTTTAAACCCATTACTCCCAATATTGTAGCCCATCTAAACAATGACGGCCTTGACCTTGATGCTTTAAAGAAAGATTTGGATATAATAGAATATGAGTACATAGGTTTATAACAGTCACTGAAGGCTCATTCCCCACATCTTCCCAACACATCAATTTCCCCCTTTTCTATATCGCTGGATTTGCTATTTTTATAGGATAAAATCAGCACGCTTTCTCAATGCATAAAAGGTTACTTGCTTTTGTACTGGCACTATGTGTAGGCAGCGCATCAGCACAGTCGGGATTTTGGAGTAATGCGGGGGCTTTGGTCTCCATACGGGATACATCTTTTATCTCTGTGATAGGGGATATGTATAACTCTAACGGCGGCATCTACTACAACTACGATTCTATTTTCCTCACTGGCAACTGGAGCAATAGTGCAGGCAACCACGCTTTCGATAGCATACTCGTGCCCGCAGGTACAGGCTACGTCTACATGTATGCCGCTGACCAGCGTATCAAGGGCACTGACCAGACCTACTTTCACAATCTGGTACTGAAAGGTACGGGAACTAAATATGCGGATATCGATGCGAAGGTTGATGGCTTCCTTGATATGACAGACCGCGAGTTTAGCGTGGATGCCAATACCATCTGGATCCGCAATCCGCGGCTGAATTCAGTGCGGAGGACGACCGGCTTTCTCTCCTCACTCCAGAATGGGGGATTGCTCAGGTACACTGATGCTGATTCGACATACTTGTATCCGGTGGGTTCTAACCTCGGGGCCAGCCGCTACAGGCCGGTGGAGGTGAAGCCTACATCGACGCAGGCTAACCAGTACAAGGTGCGTTTTGCTAATGTCGATCCGACATCCGAAGGCTATGACCGGAACATCAGGTTTCACCTCGTGTGCTCGATCAATCCGAACTGGTACCATCGTATCTATCATCCATATGGGCCTGACTCTGCGGACCTGTCGATCCTGTATGA
>JAOQAO010000034.1 GCA_025963485.1 Bacteroidota bacterium
GTCACCTGCACGGTCAGGCCCTGTGGAAATTGTGTCGCCTTGTAGTCGTCTATCGATTCGTATATCTTGTCTGTGGCGTTGAGTAGGTTTTCACCTGAGCGCTTGATCACATTGAGGGTGACTACGGTCTTGTGGTCGAGGCGGGCGAAATCCTGTTTCTCGGCGTGCGTATCTTCTATCGTAGCGATGTCTTTGATAAAGGCCGGATTGCCTGTAAAAGAGCGTACGACTATATTGCCGATCTGATCCGGATTGTCAAATTGCCCTTTCACACGAAGGTTGCGGCGGACATCACCCACCCTCATTTCTCCACTGGATACGTTGAGGTTTTCACGGGCGATAGCATTCTCTATATCCAGGAGTGATATGCCGGATGCGGTCATCTTAAACATGTCGACATTCACCTGGATCTCACGTGTATAGCCACCTATGATATCGACACGGGTGATCTCCTTCATGCTCTCGATCTTGTCCTTGAGGCTTTTCGCATATTTCTTGAGCTGCTCCAGAGGTATATCTCCCGCGAGGTTGATATTCATGATCGGCTGCTCAGATATGTCAAACTCCTGTATCTGCGGGTCATTTTTGAGATCAGAAGGAAGGTCTTTTTTCCCTTTGTCCACAGCGTCTTTTACTTTCAGCTTGCAGAGCTTAGGGTCCTGATCGGTATTGAACTCTGCTATGATCAACCCGAAGTCTGACATAGAGTTGCTGGTGACCTTCTTGACGCCAGATATGGATTTAAGTTGTTTCTCGAGTGGCTTGGTGATAAGGCTCTCTATATCCTGTGGCGAGGCACCGCCATATATCGTAGTGACGGATATGGTCGGTACGACCACATCGGGGTATAGCTCCTTAGGCAGACCCAGATATACGAAGAAGCCAGATATACTCACCAGTATGGTGAAAATATAGATGCTCGTGCGATTATTGATGCACCAGCTGGTGATCGCCAGTTCTTTTAGTCTCTCAGCACTTATCATAAATATGTTTTTTAGTAGCCAGTAGTCAGTATTCAGACAATACAATTGTCACAACTAAATACCACCCAATGGCGTACATTTTTTTATCTTATTACTATCGCCGGCCTCGATTTTATAAAGATCAGGCTGGCTTTTATCTTAATACTTATTACTAAACACGCGTTACTTTTAGTATGCTACTTTCTGGCCGTCTACTACTTCACTATATCCGAATGTGATAATCTTGTCGCCTTTGGTGAGGCCTTTTTTGACAACTGTTTTTCCGTCGTATGAATTGCCGGTTTCTACGGCTTTTTTTGCCACGACATTGTTGTCTACGATCAATATATATTCCTTGCCGTCATCACCATGTTGCACGACATTGGTCGGCACTACGAGCACATCTTTCTGCGTATCGTCATTGATGAAAAGCTTGGCGATCATATTGGCCTTGTAGTCTACATCTTTATTATTCAGCGCGGCCTCGACATTGAAGGTTCTTGATGTCTTATCAACTACCTGCCCCACGAACGTCACTTTGGTGTCTATCGTTTTATTGATGTCCGGGAAGTTTGCTTTGACCATATCCCCGACTTTTAGCAATCCTATCTGCGCATCGCTGAGTTTAGCTTTTATCACGAGGCTGGAGTTATTGATGACCCTGACACCGGGCTGCAACTGTGATGGCGCTGCCATATCGCCCACTTTTACGCGGATCTCATCCACTATGCCATCTATCGGGGATTTGCATTTAGTGAGTTCAATCGCATTTTGTAGCTGAGCTAGCTGGCTCTCCGCGCCTTCCTTGTTTGTTTTAGATTGCAGGTATTGTATCTCGCTGCCTATGTTTTGCTTCCATAGACGCTCCTGTTTTTCGAATACTGTGGTAGCCAGGCTGAGCTGGGTCCTTACCGCAGCTATCTGCGATTCCGTATTGCTGGCGTCGGTGAGATAGAGCACCTGCCCCTTGCGGACATGATCACCTACATTGACGAGTATTTTGGTAACCACTCCGGGCGCCAGCTGCATCACCAGGACATTATCCTTGGCATCTACCTGGCCCTGTACATCGACATAATGCTGAAAGGTAGACGACTTTAGTGTGTCCACGCCTACGAGTTTGGTTTTGGTCTCGACCTTTACCGTCGTATCCAGTTTGGCTATCTCCTTCTCCAGGGCGATGATCTTCTCTGCATTTTTCTTTTGCTCTTCTTTCAGAGAAGTGAGCTGTTTCTTTTTGCCTTCGAGGTCATTGCTCGTGCACGCAGCTAGTATCAATAGAGACAGGGCGAATATGGTCAGTCCGATCTTTTTCATAATTGTATATCTTTTCTGTAGTGATTTAGGTTATTGTATGCCCAATGCTTTGTCAAGGTCAGCTTTGGATGTGAGGACATTTTTGACAGCATTGAAATATTTGATCTGATTCAGGGTTTTGTCCTGCTGAGTTTGTATCAATTCAAAACTGGACCCTACACCTTCTTTAAATTTTAACTGGGTTTTGCTAAATATCTTGTTATTGAGCAGCATGGTCTGTCTCGCGTTTTCCTCTTCAGAGAGGTTAGTCGCGAAGACCGTCTTAGCCGATTCTACCTGCAGGGAAGATTGGTTCTTGAAATTATCAAGGTCATTTTTTGCCTTCTCCAGTTCTATCCTGGCTTGTTTTACCGAAGCCTCTTTTTGACCTCCGTCGTATATCGGGACTTTGATAGTGAAACCAACATAACTCTGCATATACCAATTGCTACCTGTCTGCCCATTGCCGAGATCTGCTTTTTTGAAGAAGTCACTGGCGTGGTCTACCTGTGATCCCCCACCGAAATTGGCGAAGCCATACATGGAAGGATAATATCCGGCTTTCTTTTGTTTTCTATCATAATCACGAAGCATAACGGATGACTGCAATAATTGTGATTCCAATCTCTGCGAAGGATCGAATGCACCCAGGCTAGTCTCGCCCATCTGCTTGCGCAGGGTCTCTATATCATCGGTCAAAGCTATTTTGTCGGTGATCTGCATGCCCATCATAACCTTGAGATAAGAGATGCCGAGATCATACATATTATGTGTGGTGTTGATCTGGCTTTTGAGGGTCGCCTCACCCAGTTCCAGCCTGTTTACATCCAACTCCTCGATCAGGCCTTCCTTATATGTCTCGCGCGTATCATGGAGGAGCTTTTGCAGGATGACCAGATTTGAGTCAAGCGTACTGAGGATTTTTTTTGCAGACTGGGTCTCTTCATAATTTTTTATGATAGTGTACCTTATCTCCTGCTCGGTAAGTGCTGTTGTGAGCTTTGATACCTTGAGCAATTCCTTAAAAGTTTGTATCCCTATAAAGAAGCGCGTGTCATAAACCAATTGGCTGAGGTTAGCACCTGTAGTGACATTATTGGGTAGGGTAAAATATAATTTAGTCGAAGGCGGTAAGCCAAAAACCGAGAGGCTTTTGGAAAAAGCCGGGCTCAAAGGCCTTACGATGTAATATGTGTAATCAAAATTGGCATTGATCTGCGGCAAGCCGATCGAAAGAAGCTCATGGTTGCGTGCCTTTGCTTCGGTTTCGCTTAGTTTGGCATTCTTTGTGGAAACATTATTCTGCACGCCGTATTCCACTGCCTGCTTTAGTGAAAAGGTCCTGAATCCCTCAGATTGCGCTTTTAGTGCAGTGACGACCACTATGAATGCTATAAGTATACATGCTTTTCTCATTGCTCTATTAGTTTCAGTAGTTTGCTTTGCTGGAGATATTTAGACCCCTTGGCGGTCATGATCCCGGACAAATGATAAGTGACGAATTCTTTATATAAAATATAAAAATGGTACTTCTTGGACGGGAAACGCTGCTGGTCTATCAGTATATCGAGGGCATATACATATATCCTGGCTACGATCTCCGGGTCCATATCCTCACGATATAAGCCTTCCTTAATGCCCCTTTCCAGATTTCTCAGGATATATGGCAGCGATACCTTCTCTCTGTATTCGTTAAATAAGGCGTATGACTCCGGGTAATATTTTTGAAGCTCGAAAAAGACAGAAGAATTAAAGCTTTGAAGCTCTTTGCTCATGTAGGTGAGCATACGTACGTTCTCCTCGATAGCATTCTGAGCGTTTTTACCCACTTCATCGATATATGCTATTTCTTTGTCCAGATGTGACTGCATTACCTTTTTGACCAGATCGGATTTGTTCTGTACATATTGATATATGGTCTTCTTAGACATGCCGAGTTCACGGGCTATGTCGTCCATGGTCAGGTTCTTGACCCCATAGCGGAGGAAGAGCTCATTACATTTCGATATGATAGTATGGCGTGGACCCATTTTGATATTGCGGGCGCAAAAATAGGGCCTAATGCTCTAGGAAACAAATTTTCCCCATAATGTTTCCTTGGTTTTCTACTCAAAAGGGTGAAATCCGCCCTGAAACGCCCAAATGGCGGCCCAAAATCCTATCTGCCGCCCTTTATATTATAAACAGCATACATTTGATAATGCACTATGGATTAAGTTTAACGTTTCAACAGCTCCTCCTTTTTGAGCAGATATTCCTTTTCGCATTTTTCAGCCCAGTAGAATTTAGGGTTGCGCTCATCGTATAGGGTGATAGAGAGTGGGCGGTTTTGCACCGGTTCCAGTTTGAAGCTGTCATTGTGCAGATTGTTGCGCAGCAATTCTTCCCGCGCTATTTGTTCGGCTTTGTATTTTGGCAGGATGCCGTAGGCTATATCATAACCCAGTTTGTATCCGTTCTTCGTAATAGCCATAAATATGATCGCCGCAACTACCATGGCCGTTATTATCCGGTCGCTGCTCATAAGGGAGAGGATATTGAATACAAAACGCGACCGCGAGATTTTGACCAGGATCAGAAATATCAGTGGAAGGAAGAAGTAGTAGGACATATTGACCGTACGCTGCTGACCGAGCACTCCTGTGAACCAATAAGGCAGTATAATGCAAAGCAGCATTACCAGGTACAAGGCCAGACCGATCCACCATAGCTTAATGCTGTCGATCCATCGGGTGTTTAATGTGCCTGCGCGTATCACTACTACTATGCTGAGAAAAATAAATGGCAGGTCGGATATCCAGTCAGCCGCGAACCGTAATATCTGCAAATGACTCATAAGGATAACCTTCACTATGCTTCTGTCAAAGTGAAACTGACCAGCTCTTATGGTGTTGCCAGGTGCACGCCAGACAAGCAATACGCCGACGATCGCTATGACGAGGCAAAAGCCAATATATAATCTCATCCGCGAATAACGGGTCAGCACAAAGGCAAATAG